>CALFWW010000082.1 GCA_937928575.1 uncultured Saprospiraceae bacterium
GCTTGGCGCAGTCAGGCAGGCTCACCGTAACTAAGGCTATGTTTACGTTTTTCGCCTTAATCTCAATAAATTTTTCCTCCATATAATTTGCAAGCCCTTTTGTAGTACAAGCCAGCGCCATTTTAGAATACAATCTGTATAAGATAAATACGCTTATGATGAAGAATTTTTTGGCTCTTTTTATACTCCTGATTTCGTTCCAAACCACCACGTTCAGTCAATGTGATTACCAATTAATTTGGGAAGATAATTTTTCGGGAAATACATTGAATCCAAATAACTGGTCTTATCAAATCGGTGCCGGTGGTTGGGGAAATAACGAACTTCAATCTTATACCTCCAACAACACTAATGTCACAAACGGTGTGCTTCAAATAATTGCAGAGAATCCTTCCAACAATACTTACACTTCTTCAAGAATCAGAACCAAGGACTTAGCTGACTTTAAATATGGAAAACTGGAAGCGCGCATTAAGCTACCAGAAGGTCAAGGAATTTGGCCCGCATTCTGGATGATGCCGACGGACAATGTTTATGGTGGCTGGCCGTCAAGTGGAGAGATTGACATCATGGAATATCTAGGTCATCAAACCAGCACGAGTTATGCCACTTGTCATTTTGGAAATTCTCCAACTGATAAAGGACAATTGGGCAATAGTTATAACTTACCAACTGGCGAATTTTCTGATGATTTTCATCTTTTTGGAATTGAATGGGAAGAGAATAATATGAAGTGGTTTCTTGATGGAATTTTGATTCATGAAATCAATAGTCCAGATGTTGCTCCTTACAACTATCCATTCAATGAAAGATTTCACTTTATACTAAATGTAGCGGTCGGTGGAAACTGGCCCGGCAATCCTGACCCAACTACGGTGTTTCCGCAAACAATGGAAGTAGATTATGTACGAGTGTATCAATTGTTAGATATTTTAGAACTTGAAGGACCAACCAGTTTATTGGCGAATACAACGGGAAGCACCTACACTGTACCTGTCTTTGCAAATGCTACCTACAACTGGTACATCCCATCATGCGCTACTTTAGTTTCTGGTCAAGGAACAAATGAAATTGTGGTTGATTGGGGAACAGATGGTGGTGAAATAAATGTCATTATCGCACTTCCTTGCAATACTATAACAAAATCATTACAAGTTGACTTAAGTAGCAATCTCTGGTCTAATCCTGGATTTGAAACCAGTATTGCTGGATGGAATCATTATTTTGGGAATGGTGCTTATGGAACTTTTGGTGCCTTTCCTGCCAATGTGTATGCGGGTAGCTACAACGGATGCCTGAATGTACAAGGACTTGGAAATAATTTTTGGGATGCGCAATTTAGGCACAATTCGCATCCTGTGACTGCCGGAGAAACTTACACATTGTCTTTCTATGCAAAAGCGGATATCAACAATCGACCAATCAGAATAGATTTTAGAAATACGTCTGGTAATATTTCAACGGACAACGTGCAATTCAACTTGACCGACACTTGGACCCTTTATCAATATCAATTTACACCTAATACTTCAGTCGCCGATTTATCTGTTGATTTCAATCATGGTTTTGAAACGGGTAATTACTGTTATGATGAAGTAATGTTTGAAGTGGCTGGTTCTGCAACGGGTAATTGTCCCGATCAATACTGTGTCAATAATTTAACCTTACAAAATACCTTTATTGAAGATAACACTTACCAAGTTGCTAATTGGATTGATGCACAGTCTATCATCTTGAATGGACAAGCTGTTCATTTTAGAGCGGGTCAGGAAATTCTTTTGGATGCTGGATTCGATGTGCAAGTCGGTGCGTTGTTTAGTGGTGAGATTGAAGGGTGTGTGGAGCAGTAATTTGTAACCAAAATATACGTAAACTCACAAACTTAAACTTGTCTATTGATGAAGCTATTCTTCACTTTGTTAACGCTCTTTTCACCACACTTCTTGATAGCCCAAACTTCAAGCTTCTTTATTTCATTCACACCGACCTATAATGGAGTTCCGATGGAATTAGAGAAAGCATATGGATCAGATAGTTTAAAGATTGAAACGCTAAAATTTTACATTTCTGATATCTCATTTTTTAATCAAGAGCAGCAATGGTTTAAATTTCAGGATGGCTATCAATTGTTAGATTTTTCGAATGAGTTGAAAACTGGGAAGAGTTATGGGGCACCTAGTTACTTTTCGTACTCGCATATTGAATTTGATTTGGGTGTTGATAGTTTAACCAATGTATCTGGTGCAATGGAAGGTCCCCTGGATCCGATGAATGGGATGTATTGGACTTGGCAAAGTGGATATATCAATTTCAAATTAGAAGGAACTGCAGCCAATTGTCCAACAAGAAAAAATGAGTTTACTTTTCATTTGGGCGGATATCAAGCACCTTACGCTGGTAAACAAAGAATATCATTGCCGATTGAAAATCTTCCTTCAACTAGAGATATTGAAATTGAAATTCCTATCGATGAATTATTTCAAAAGATCAATTTGAACGATAATAATGAGATCATGAGTCCATGCGCAACATCGGTTGAAATGGCGAAAATCTTAGCTAGTGTTCTTAAAATAAAGAATAACTGATGAAGCTAAAACTGATTTGCATCATTGTTTTAACTGGTTTTATCTCTTCATTTGTTGTTGATGAAATGGTGGAATTGGTCTACCCTTCCTATTTTCCTTCACCTGCTTACAATTTTTCAAACAATCAACTTACAAAATCAAAGATTGAGTTGGGCCGTGCTTTATTTTACGACCCAATTTTGTCCAAAGACAATAGCATTTCTTGCGCATCTTGCCATTCTCCATTCAATGCTTTTGCACATACCGATCATGATCTGAGTCATGGGATTGATGATCAAAAAGGAACTCGAAATGCTCCTGCGCTTTTCAACCTGGCTTGGCAATCTTCTTTTATGTGGGATGGTGCCATTAATCATCTTGACATGCAGGCGCTTGCTCCGATTGCACACCCAAAAGAAATGAATGAGACCATTGAAAATGTGGTCAAGAAATTACAGACAACTTCTTTGTATCCTGATTTATTTAAAGATGCGTGTGGTGATTCTAAAATTACAGGAAGTAAAATCTTGAAAGCATTGTCTCAATTTCAGTTAACTTTAGTTTCTGCGAATTCGAAGTATGATCAAATGAAGATGGGTGAAATTGAATTCAGTGAACAAGAAAAAAATGGATATCAACTGTTCCAAAAAAATTGCAATTCTTGTCATACAGAACCTTTATTTTCATCCTTTGAATTTGCCAATAATGGATTGTCGGTTGATACTACTTTGAATGATTTTGGGAAATTCACCATTACTAAAATAGTAAGTGATAGCTTACTTTTTAAAATCCCGTCGTTGCGGAATTTAAGTTTTAGTTATCCTTATATGCACGATGGCCGATTTAAGAAACTGAATGACGTCTTAAAACATTATACGCAATTAGATCACAAAAATAAATTACTAACAAAGCCATTACAAAATCCTATTGAACTGACTTCTAATGAAAAGACTGATTTGATCGCCTTCCTATTAACACTTGATGACCAATCATTTGTATTTGATAAAAAACACAGGTTTCCAAGAAATATATTACTACAAAACACTAACAAAAATTAAGATGAAAAAGACAATTTTATTATGTTACATACTCCTATTTGCAATGATTTGTAATGCGCAAGGTCCATCCATAACATCATGGTTACAAAATACGACCGAAACAGGTAGTTACTATATGACAGGTAATAGTACGGCTATTGACAATGGAATTTTATACAATTGTCAGAAAGTCGAATACTCCAATGATTTTGCTTATGTACACACAAAAGGAATTCCTGCTTACCCAACGGGTCCATTTGGAGATGGAAATCCTTCACAAGCAGAAGATCAGGATGCTATTTATAAAATCCCATTAGCACCAGTTGCCAATACTGGAAATCCAGATAATACAACTGCTGGAAATATTGGAGTCTTCATCAACGGAGTTTCCTTGTTTGATTATAGAGATGGAGTCGCTTGGAATCCGAATACGCAGGCACTTTGTGGTGGTCCTGGAAATCCACCTTGCCCTGGTGGTATGGGAGTACAAAATGATTGGAATAGAGATGCCATTCCAGCAGAAATGGCTGGTTTCGATTGTTCCAAAGCACACCCAGCAATGGGGAATTATCACCATCATCAAAACCCTTCCGCATTTAAATTAGACATCAATGTAGTCTCTGATATTTGCAATATGTATGATGCAGATGGATTATATGCAATTGATCCTAACAATCATTCTCCGTTAATCGGATTTGCCTACGATGGGTTTCCAATTTATGGCGCCTATGGTTATAAAAACGTAGATGGTACGGGTGGAATTGTTCGTGTAAAATCAAGTTACCAGTTGAGAGATATCACCACCCGAGTAAATGGACCTGATGTGGATGCGGAAATAATAGCAGGTGGACCTAATGGTGGAGTTCAAGTTTTGTTCTTAGGATATTTTAGAGAGGATTATGAATATATTGCTCAAACTGGTGAAGATTATTTAGATGAGCATAACGGTCGTTTTTGTGTGACTCCTGAATACCCGAATGGAACTTACGGATACTTTGCAACGGTTGATGAAAATTGGAATTCCGCCTATCCATATGTAGTGGGCCCTACTTTTTATGGCAATCGCGAAAATAGAAAAGTGGATACTGTGAATGAAGTAACAACAATATATACACCAGAACCAAATGCGATTACCGCCTCTCAACTTGACAAAATGAACATTTCCATTTTCCCAAATCCTGCAGTTGATTTAATTGGAATTCAGATGAATGGATTGGTCAATAGTAAAATCGCAATTGAAATGCTGGATTTATCAGGAAAGTTGATCGCAACCTCTATGATTGAGGAAGGTAGTACAATCGCTTATTTTGATGTGCAAACGGTATATGAAGGTGTTTATTTTCTGAAATTTATGATGAATAGGGAAAGTGTAACTCGAAAAGTGATGGTTGCTAAGGATTAGTGTTTTATACAAATTGTAGTCTATAATTACGGTTATCTTTGAGAAAAATTTCTCGATATCTTCGTTAGAAAGCCCTGTCTGCTTGGCGCAGTCAGGCAGGCTCGCCGTAACTAAGGCTATGTCTACGTTTTCTGTCTTGATCTCGAAAAATTTTCCTTCCAAATATATCCGCACTTTTAGACTACAATTTGTAT
>CALFWW010000083.1 GCA_937928575.1 uncultured Saprospiraceae bacterium
TAATGGACACTTGGTTGCTTACCGGCATTAATCAAACCAATTTGGAATCAACATTTTCAATTTATCCAAATCCAAGCAGTGGTCATTTTTCAATAGAAGTGCCAAATTTTCAACAATACACTGACATAACTATTAGTATTTTCACAACAACTGGAGAATTAGTAAAAACACAAATCCTTACAGAAAAAATAAATCAATTGGATGTTGCGGGAAGCTTAAACAAAACCTACATTTATCATATTAAAGATAAAAAGCAGACTATTTTGGATAGCGGTAAAATAATCGTCATTCCAAACTAGTTTCAAAAATTTAAAAAACCAATTTAGCTAAAAACCAACGAAGAGATATGGCTACAGAATGGAAAGTGCCTACAATGGCCGACCTTGCAGCAGCAGGAAAAGAACCAGAAATTTTGTTCTGGGTAGGATGTGCAGGAAGCTTTGACGCGAGAGCACAGAAAGTTACGGTTGCATTCACAAAGATCTTAAACGAGTGCAACATTGATTTTGCGATCTTAGGAAAAGAGGAGAGTTGCACGGGTGATCCAGCAAGAAGAGCAGGAAATGAATTTGTATTTCAAATGTCCGCATTGCAAAACATCGAGACATTAAATATGTACAAAGTCAAAAAGATTGTAACTGCGTGCCCACATTGTTTCAATACATTAAAAAATGAATATCCCGCGCTTGGTGGTAATTACGATGTGGTACATCACACACAATTTTTGCAAACTTTAATTGATGAGGGTCGTTTAACCATTAAAGGTGGCGGCGTTTTCCAAGGAAAGAAAATCACCTACCACGATTCATGTTATATGGGGCGTGTAAATGGTGTATATGAAGCACCACGAAAAATCTTAGAATCATTGGACAATCAATTAGTAGAATTGAAGCGTTGCAAAACCAATGGACTTTGTTGTGGAGCAGGTGGTGCTCAAATGTTTAAAGAAGATGAACCGGGTGATAAGCGGATCAATATGGAACGTACAGAAGAAATTCTAGAATCAGGTGCATCCATTGTTGCTGCGAATTGTCCTTTTTGCATTACTATGTTGCAAGATGGTGTAACTGCTAAGGAGAAACAAGAAAGTGTAATGGTTTACGATCTAGCTGAATTAATTGTCAATAACAACGGAATACATTAAATGACGAATTTAGAAGATACTAGTTTATTTGATCCTAAATCAAAAGTTTGGATTTATCAAAGCAATCGGCATTTGAAGGACGAGGAAGTAGAAGCCATCAAAACAGATCTTACTACTTTCGCTCATACTTGGGTAAGTCATAGCAACGCACTAAAAGCGATCGGACTGGTTTTCTTCAATCGTTTTCTCATTTTAATGGTCGATGAAACGGTGTCGGGTGCAAGCGGTTGTTCGATAGATAAATCGGTACACTTTATGAAATCTCTCGAAGCCAAATACAATCTCGATTTATTTGACAGAATGAATGTGGCTTATGTGGCAGGTGAAGAAATCAAAGCAGCTCATAAAAATGAATTGATTGCTCTTTATGAAAAAGGAGAAATCAATGATGACACCAAAATTTTTAACAATCTGGCAAATACAAAAGACCAACTTGAAAACGGATGGTTAATCCCGCTTTCTCAGAGTTGGGTCAAGCAATTGCTTTAGTAGGAGATTCTCAAAAACAAATACCTAATTATACAGATTGAATTCCAATAAAAATAAATATTCCAGTCATTCCTTTTAATTTGTAAGTATCATGTTTGGAAAAGTAAAAAAATGGTTAGGCATAGAAGGAGTAAAGCTTGAACTCATCCTGCCCGAGGAGGTCGCATTATCGTCAGGCATTGTCGATGGGAAAATTGTATTAATGTCGATGAACAATCAAGTAGTTACGAAGCTAAACGTCAAAATGATCGAACAATACTCAAGAGGTCGAAGAAAAGAGAAATTGACAGACGAATATACATTAGGTGAAGAAAGTATTGCTCAGAGGATCGAAGTATCTCAAGAAACACCCGTTGAAATTGATTTCTCCCTTCCTTTCAAAACCAACAAATCCGAGATGGATAAAATGGAAGAATCCAATTTATTATTAGGTGGTGCTGTAAAAGCTGCCAAATGGCTACGCGGTGTTAAATCAACTTACAGAATTGAAGTAAAAGCAGAGGTGGAAGATACGATGCTGAATCCGTTTGTAAAGAAGTCACTCCAAGTTGTCTAGTAATAAGTATAAAGTAGTTAGTAAAAAGACTATCGAAATCTCGTGAATACGTACTCAAACGCTCACGAGATTTCGATAGTCTTATTACTTTATACTTATTACTTTCTACTAGTACTACTTCCCGAATCCTTTAATAATATCATCGTCTGAAACTCCTAAATTCTTGAGGAGAAATTCCGTATCATCTGCGAAATCATTGGTTGGATATTTCTTTAAAAACTCCTCGTACAATGCTTTTGCGGCATCCTTCTGTTTCAAGTCGTTATCCAAAGTGAATGCTTTTAAGAAAAGTGCTTGAGGTGCTTTTTCGTGCTGCTGAAAATTATCATAAATTCTATTATAAATTTCAATGGCTTTTGGAAACTGACGAATAGACCTAGCTGTTTCTCCTGCCTTAAAAAGCAATTCTGGAGCTTTTGCCTCTGTAGGAAATTCGGTAGCAAACTTTTCGCAACTTGCGATATACTCTTGTGCTTTGGGCAGATTTATTCTTTTCGTATCATTATTGTACAATTCATTGGAGAGCTTGTCAATTTTAGTCAACATACTTGCTGAATCACCACTTTGTCCAGTATTGTCAGTTTGACAAGAGAAAATAAAGAGGAATGAAAAGAGTATTAATGTATAGGATTTCATCATTGTTTGAATTGGTTTATATTAAAGTGCTAAAATAATGTAGTTTTGGTACTTTGTCCAATTTTAAAACCAATGTTTTTGATAACTATTTGCTTTAAATTTTGTTCTAATTT
>CALFWW010000084.1 GCA_937928575.1 uncultured Saprospiraceae bacterium
TCCACCTTCAATAAATTCTATACTTTCGACACTCCAAGGACTTGATAGCCCTAGTGCCATTTCAAATATTTTTTCGCTATTCATAGCCCTCAAAATAATACTTTTGTATTAATTTTTACCCACTGTAATCAACATAGAGCCTAAATTATGTAGTATTTTTTATTCTTTGAAATTCATTCTTGATGTGAGACCAAATGGCCCCAAAGTGGGTCGAGCATCTTAACTTGGGGCATCGCCGGCATCGCCCCAAGTTAAGATGCTCGTCCAGCCCTGAAGGCCTGTCTGGCTGATCGCCAGCTCTGAAGGGGCGTAGCGGCAATTGTCCAACCTATTAATTAAGGGTATAGAAGTGCCACCCTTTAAGCCACCTCACCACCACAACTACTACCAGCACCAGCGGTACACCCATAACAATGCTGATTAATGACAATAGCTCTTTCCTTCAAAGCTTCCATATCAAAATGATCAATGTGCTGCGATGCTTTGGCTGCGACTTTTAGATCCAGCATCTGATTAAAATCACAATCATAGATGTAGCCATCCCAACTGATAGATAACGTATTTCTACACATTAAACCTTCTACCGTCATTGGATTGAACGCGTTTACTAATTGCTCCATGTATTCTTCGTAATTTCCTGTCTCAATCAAGTAATCAAGGAACCGACTTATTGGTAGATTGGTAATTGCAAACAGATTGTTAAAAACAATATCGTATTTACGTTTTAATTGACGTTTAAATTCTTGTTCCAAAGTAGCTTGGTCGCCAGGTAAAAATGCCCCTGAAGGATTGAATACTAGGTCTAGTTTTAAACCACTTCCTTCTTTTCCATAACCAGCTTCATTGAGTAATTGTAATGCTTTAATGGAGTCTTCAAAAACACCATCTCCACGTTGAGAATCTGTTCTGGATTGACTGAAGTAAGGTAGAGAAGAAATTAAGTGTACTTTGTGTTTGGCAAAAAACTGAGGGAGTTCATGATACTTTTTGTTGGCCATGATGATGGTCAAATTACATCGATCGATAACTTCCTTACCAAGTGCAGTACATCGCTCTACAAACCATCTAAAATGTTCATTCATTTCAGGAGCACCACCTGTAATATCCACGGTTGTGAAAGAGGGGGTGTTTTCAATAATTTCCAAACATTTTTCCAAATGTGCTTTGGTCATTTGTTCTTCTTTACGGTCTGGACCTGCATCTACGTGACAATGTGCACACGTCTGATTGCAAAGTTTACCGATATTCAATTGAAAAACAGTCGGTGCAATTGGTTTGAAAGGTTGATGATCTAAAGCACTTAGCTTCTCAGCAAAAAGTGGAAATTTAGCATCACTTACTTCTTTTCCGTTGAGTACATTTAATTGAAAAAAAGTATTGTTTAAATCACTGTCTCTAGATTTTAGTGATTTACTCTTTTGTTTTACTCCCATAAAATAGTTTCGACCAAACAAGGTTTAGCCATTTGTTGAATGAAAAAATAGAACTACATACTCACTTTTTTGACATGATTCATCATCTGAACACTATTGACCAAAGTAGCTCCACTCTTAATTGCTGCCGCTACATGGACAGCTTCCATCATTTGTTCTTCATCTGCACCTTTCTTCAAGCAATCATTAGAGTAGGCATCGATACAATAAGGGCATGATTCACTGTGAGCAACTGCCAAAGCAATCAAGGCTTTTTCACGAGCAGTCAGTGCACCTTCTTTCATCACTTCCCCGTAGTAATCAAAAAATTTATCCCCCATAACCTTCTGGAATTCGGTAATTTCTCCAAATTTTTTAAGGTCATCTGGGTTGTAGTAAGAATCTGCTTTCATGCTTAATTTCTTTTATGCTGTTTAATATTGCAATGATAATAATAGTTACGGTAGATTTGAGAAAATCGGTTTTTTAAATGGTAGAAAATGTGGGCATTGCAATATTTATGAAGTGGCATTCCATTCTCTGAGCGATGTTCCAAACTTGTATTTTTGCCGACCTAGCAGGCAATAATAGTCCGAAGCGATTTTCCAAATTTAAGTAGCAATTTTAATCTTAAACTGTATTATATACATCGAGTAAAAATAAGTAATTTAGTACTTTAAAATCGTGCTGAAACCGACAATATGAAGAATTTCCAAATTAACCTATTTTATTTCGTTTCTTGTCTATTCTTGTTTTATTCTTGTGATAGTAATAATGAGCTCAGTAATAATTTACCAGATGATACGATTACCGAAAATGGGGTTCATGTTGTCATAGAAATTCCAGCTGGTACGAATAAGAAAATTGAAGTTGATAAATATTCTGGAAAATTCGAAGCGGATCAAGAAAATGGTGAAGATCGAATGATCAATTTTTTACCGTATCCTGGTAATTATGGATACATTTATAATACGATGATGGATGAGCAAAGTGGGGGGGATGGTGATGCGTTGGATGTTTTGGTGATCGCTGAAAATTTACCTACTGGAACCCATCTTGAGGTAATCCCAATAGCTGTATTGTTTTTAAAAGATGATGGAGAAATTGATACCAAAATTATTGCCGTGCCGAGTGATCAAAGTTTGCAGGTGATTGATGCAGCCGATTTTAGTACCTTCTTTATGAAATACAACGCTGCGTTTCAAATTATTGAAAAATGGTTTTTAAATTATAAAGGTGTCGGTCAGATGGAATTGATAAATTGGGAGGATGAAAAAAAGGCGATGGCAGAAATTATCAAATGGCAAGTCGAAAAAACAGACTAACTCGACAAAATAATAACCAAATTAAAAAAATTGGAGTTTGATTTGTCATAATTAAATGGGTATACTTATAATCTAATGTTGAAACTCTGTAAGAATAAGTCGGGGAAAGATATGAAAGCAGAACGTAGTTCGCTCTCAATCGAAGGTTTTTGTGTTAGATTCTATGATTCGATTAATGATATTAACACAGTCGAGCGTTCGCTCATTCTTCCAAAACATAATCTCTTTTTAAACGCTGAATATTTGCAAATTCTGGAAAACAACCCACCAGAAGGAATGCAGTTTCAATACATGGTTTTTTGTTTGAAGGACGAGCCAGTAGGATTTGCACAATGTCAAATTGAACATTTTGAGGCAGATCGAGCAGTGAGTGGTCAAAACTCTAACAGCACAAATACGACTCCCGGTTTTATCGACACAATGGCCAAATACATGAAAGGCTTTGTTGCCAGTAAGGTAGAGTTCTATACTTTATTGTGCGGAAGTTTGTTGTTGACAGGAGAGCATGCTTATCACTTCACTTCAAGAGTTGAATCATCGCTACATTTTAAATTGATTGAAGAAGCATTGAATAAATTGGTCAAACATTTAGGAGAAAGAGGACTTAAGATCTCTACTATTCTTTTGAAAGATTTTTTTGATGAAACAAGAAGTCCTTATCTAGTCAACAAGTCATTCAATGAGTTCACGATTCAGCCCAATATGATTATGGATTTGAAGAGTGAGTGGAAAAATTTCGATGACTACTTGGCTGCTTTGCTGTCGAAATATCGGGTCCGCACAAAAAGAGCCCGAAAAAAAATGGGTACGTTGGCGATCAAGGAATTGACTGTGGATGAAGTGACTGCTCATAAATTGACGATGCACGAGTTGTACAAAAGCATCGCGGATAACTCTGGATTCAATGTTTTAAATCTCAATGTCAATTACGTTCCGGAAATGAAAGAAGGATTGGGAGATGACTTTATGGTCTTCGGAATTTTTGATGAAGAACATTTGGTTGGTTTCTACACCGCCTTTCTCAATCATGATGAATTGGAAGCACATTTTCTGGGATTTAAAAAAGAACTTAATCGGTCCAATCAAATTTACCTCAATATACTTTACAATTTGGTTGAACTAGGAATTGAAAAACAAGTCCACAAAATTGTATTTGCAAGAACAGCTTTAGAAATTAAAAGTTCAGTAGGAGCGAAGGCGGTGGAAATGTATTGTTATTTTAGACATAGCAATTCGTTTACCAATAAGTTTCTGAATCCTTTGTTGTCTTATTTGCGACCGGAAGCGAAGTTGGTTCCGAGACATCCTTTTAAAGAGGAGAGCTAGTTGTAGCAGCAGCACAAACCTGTTAGATTTGCGCGCTAGCCAATTGCGCGGTGTCAAAATCTAAGATGTTTAGCCATCGCTCACCTCAACATTACTTTCTTACAAAAACCTTACGATGTTATTTTGGAACACATCCGATCTTTTTTTCTTCAATTTTTACAGCAGCACAAACCTGTTAGATTTGCGCGCTAGCCAATTGCGCGGTGTCAAAATCTAACAGGTTTAGCCATCGCTCACCTCAACACTACTTTCTCACAAAAACCTCCTCTTTCAAACCCTGCTTATCTTTTCCATTCTTACCCATATCATAAGTTCTCAAAATAAACTCATGCTTTTGATCTTCTATTTCTACAAAAGAAGTGCTGTCATCATTGGATCTCTTAAAAATATGAGTGTTTTCTGTTTTATGGCTGAACGTGTAAGTGGAGTCCTTCTTTTTGTCCAGCCAATAGAATTTGCCATCAACATTATAAAACTCAAATTCATCCACCATATCATTTGAGGTCTTTCCAACTTGACTGAATATCAGTTTAGACCCTTTCTTGGATACCCGCTTTTGGACAGAATTATCAGGAGTCGTCCAATCACCTTCAAGTGTGTAAAGTGTTATGATCTGACTACTTTTATCTGTTGCTTCTTTGGCAGCACTTGCATTCGCAGCAATACCAATGCTACTTGGTGCCATTGCATCAGAAGCGCGCTTTGCTTTATTGCGATTAAAAATGTCTCTTGTTTTTTTCTTCCTTCTGACCTTTGTAGAAGCCTCTGCAACACTCTTTTCCAATCTTCTATCCGCGGCAGTAATCTGATCCATTCTGGTAGTGAAAAAATCATTGGATTCACCAACTTCCACATCAGGTTTTGCAGTTGGTGCATTTACTTCAGTGATTTCATATTTTGGAACACTCGTTGCTGCAGGTGCAGATGTTGTTGGGGAAACTGCTTCGGTAACTTTAACGTCCTCTAAAACTACGTCCGTATCCGCTATATCAGCTTGCTCCCAAAGAACTGTTGATTCTGCAACTTCATCCATTGCAGCGTCAACTTCGACGTCCTTAACATTGGTTTCAACATATCCATCTGCATTTGCGCCAAGGGCTATTTGTTCGATTTCCTCGATAGTTGTATTTTTATTAATGGCGACTTCACCAAGCAACATTTCTCTTTCCAAAGGAGCTTCATGCATTGCATAAGTATTGGTTGCGATATCGATATCACCAACTAATTCACCTTTTTCATAATGTTGGATTTTATTCGTTGCAGACTTCGCTTTATTTACTTTTGGAACCAATTTTTTATCAGCAGTTCCTTCATTCATCAATACCTGTTTAGCGGCTACATCTTTGTTGAAAGTAACCAAGTCATCTCCATTTTTGCCAGATTTTTCCAATGCAATTTCTTCCCAAGTACTATTCTTGGTGGCGGTACTTGCAGTCATTTCTGTTTTGCTGTTCATATTTAACAAAGCAATTACAGCAGCAATAGAAACCACAGCGATCACTGCAGCAATTTGAGCAATCGAACGATACTTGGAAGTTTGATTATTATCCTGACGAGCATCTAGTTTACGTTCGAGCTTATCCCATGCATGTCGCGAAGGAGTCGGCTGAATTTTGTGCTCACTCTCTTTAAAGAGGTCGAATAAATCTTTTTTATCTTTCATTATCTTTTTAGTACGCTTATTCGATTTGTATCGAATTCACTTTTAGTATTCTAATTAATTGTGTTATCAACATTTCTCTTTGAGTTCGTTTGGATGAGTTCGTTTGGACCTCTGGTCCAGATACGACCTCAATACACACTCACCCCACATCCGGAATCTGATTCTCCGCAATCAAGCTCCGCATCCGTTTCTTCGCCAAAATCAACTGCGACTTAGAAGTATTGATACTGATTCCAAGTTCCTCTGCAATTTCCCTATGCTTGTAGCCTTCAATTACATACAAGTTGAAAACAGTTCTATATCCCGTCGGGAGTTTTTCTAATAAGTTCAAAATATCTTGTGCTTCTAATTCATTTTGAATCGTAACGGCAGATTTGATTTCTACATTGCTGGTTTCAATAGACAAGTGGAAATTATGTTTCTTTCTTAATTCCATCAATGCTTGGTTGACCATAATTCTTCTGATCCAACCTTCAAAATTTCCTTCTCCCGTATATTGATGAATTTTCGTCATCACCTTATACATTCCCTCAATCATTATGTCTTCAGCAATTTCAATATCCTTAATATAACGTCTACATATACCGAGCATTTTCGGAGCATACTGATCGTAAAGCGCCTTTTGAGCCTTACGATTTTCTTTCCTTACACCATCTATGAGTTCTTTCTCAGTCAATGTCGACAATTTTATACGGTAATATTTAAAGATATTTTTCTCTAAATTAAGCTAATTCGGGCTTAAAATACAGTTAGTTACTCAATAGATGCAGATAATGTAGGTTTTGGTGCATTGAATTCCACTTTTTTTTACATGAATTATATCTTTGAATTTTTTCATATAAAACCGAATAATCAAGTGGAAATAGTAAACGGTACTTATCAACTCTCAAATGGAGTAAAACCATTGGATCTTTGTGAAAAATATGGCTGTCCTTTATATGTCTATGATACGGCCATCATTGAAAGACAATATAAAAGACTGACAGATGCTTTTGAGGTCCCTAAATTGAAAATACATTATGCCTGCAAAGCATTGACGAATATCAGTATTCTGAAATTCATGAAAAGTCTTGGTGCTGGATTGGATACGGTTTCGATTCAAGAAGTGTGGATGGGATTGGAAGCTGGATTTAAACCGAATGAAATTATCTATACGCCGAATTGTGTTTCTATGGAAGAAATAAAATTTGCGGTGGAAGCAGGTGTCAATATCAATATCGACAATATTTCGATTTTAGAACAATTTGGACACGTATATCCTCATGTGCCTGTTTGTATTCGAATTAACCCACATATTATGGCAGGCGGAAGTTATAAAATTTCTACCGGTCATATTGATTCCAAATTCGGTATTTCATTTCATCAAATTCCATTGTTGAAAAGAATTGTAGAAGCGACTGGAATCAAAGTGACTGGATTGCATATGCACACCGGTTCTGAAATTCTGGATGTCGAAGTATTTCTAAATGGTGCTGAAATTTTATTCAATGTTGCCAAAGAGTTTGATGAATTAGAATCTATTGATTTTGGAAGTGGTTTTAAAGTGCCTTACAAAAATGATGGCATCGAAACAAATATTGAATCATTGGGTAAAAAATTATCAGCGCGTTTCAATGATTTTTGCAAAGAGTACGGAAAAGAACTCACTTTGATTTTTGAACCAGGAAAATTTTTGGTCAGTGAAGCAGGGTTTCTTTTTACCAAAGTGAATGTCATCAAGCAAACCACTTCAACGGTATTTGCAGGAGTGGATTCAGGACTCAATCATTTGATTCGTCCCATGTTGTATGATGCTTATCACAAAATCGAAAATATTTCCAAACCTACTGGAACTACTCGCATCTATAACGTTGTTGGATATATTTGCGAAACCGATACCTTCGGAGTGAATCGCCGATTGAAGGAAGTGCAGGAAGGAGATGTTTTAGCAATTTACAATGCGGGTGCATATTGCTATATGATGTCCTCTAATTACAATTCCAGATTCCGACCAGCAGAAGTATTGGTGCATGAAGGCAAAGACTATTTAATCCGTAAGCGGGAAACGATGGAAGACCTGATGAAGAATCAAATAGTTGTTGATGTTTTTGAGCTTCAAACAAGTAAATAATTTATCTTTGCACCACAATTGAACACAACTACGTAAAAATTTAATCATAATGAGCGCAGACAACAGATACAGCCCTGAAGGGATCGAAGAAAAGTGGTACAACCATTGGATGGAGAAAAGATATTTCAATTCTTCTCCCGATGAAAGAGAGCCGTATTCGATTGTGATTCCACCTCCAAACGTTACGGGGGTCCTACACATGGGGCACATGTTGAACAATACGATTCAGGATATTTTGATTCGTAAAGCGAGACTGGAAGGGAAGAATGCCTGTTGGGTTCCTGGTACCGATCACGCATCGATTGCGACGGAAGCAAAGGTTGTAAAGATGTTGGCAGAAAAAGGAATCAAAAAATCTGATATCACACGCGAAGAATTTTTGAAGTATGCCTTTGAATGGAAAGATAAGTATGGTGGCATCATCCTAGATCAACTAAAAAAATTAGGTTGCTCCTGTGATTGGGATCGGACCCGATTTACAATGGAAGATAAATTATCCAAAGCCGTTGTAAAAGTGTTTGTTGATTTATACAAAAAAGGAAAAATTTATCAAGGCTATCGGATGACCAACTGGGATCCGGAAGCGAAGACAGCTTTGTCAAATGAAGAAGTAATTTACACAGAAGAAAATGGGCGGCTATTCTTTGTTAAATATCAAGTAGAAGGAACGGATGAATGGGTAACGATTGCCACCACTCGTCCTGAAACCATATTGGGAGATACTGCGGTTGCCGTTAATCCGAATGATGAACGCTATACCCACTTGCATGGTAAAAAAGTAATCATTCCGATGGTGAATAGGGTAGTGCCAATTATCCAGGATGATTATGTTGAAGTGGAGTTTGGAACAGGATGTTTGAAAGTAACGCCTGCTCATGACATGAATGATTATGAAATTGGAAAACGTCATAAGCTGGAGACCATCGATATTTTAAATGAAGATGGAACACTAAGTGAGGCGGCTCAATTTTATGTTGGTGAAGATCGATTTGCCGTTCGTAAGAAGATTGTTAAGGAATTAGAAGCGAAAGGGCATATTGTCGAAATCAAGGACTACAGAAATAAAGTAGGTCGGTCCGAAAGAACCAAAGCGATCATCGAACCTCGGTTGACACATCAGTGGTTTTTGGAAATGAAAGACATGGCTGCAACTGCATTGAAAGCGGTTGAAAGTGGCGATGTTACTTTTTATCCAGAGCGTTTTTTCAACATGTACAATAGTTGGTTGAAAGAAGAGAATGTTAGAGATTGGTGTGTATCCCGTCAACTTTGGTGGGGACAACGAATTCCAGCCTATTTCTATAAGGATGAAATTTTTGTAGAAGAAACCAAAGAAGCTGCATTGATGGCTGCACGTAAAAAATTCAATGATGCATCTATTTCGATGAATGATTTGCGACAAGAAGAAGATGTAGTAGACACCTGGTTTTCATCATGGTTGTGGCCAATATCTGTTTTTGATGGATTTGAAGACCCAACAGAATTGAAATATTACTATCCGACTAACACTTTAGTTACGGGATGGGATATCATCTTTTTCTGGGTAGCCAGAATGGTGATGGCAGGATATGAATGGTCTGGTGATTTACTTGGAGAGGATTTGGTGAAACAAAAAGGAATTCATCCATTTAAAGATGTTTACTTTACTGGAATGGTTCGCGACAAGAATCGTAAAAAGATGAGTAAATCTTTGGGGAATTCTCCGGATGCATTGGAGTTGATCGATAAGTATGGAGCAGATGGAGTCCGTTATGGGATGATGTCTAGTGGTGCTGCAGGAAACGATATTGTATTCGATGCACCGTATGATGCTAAAACCAAAACCACCAAAAGTGAATCCGAATTATGTGCTCAGGGTATGAAGTTTTGCAACAAGATGTGGCAAGGACTCGCATATCTAAAAGGACTAGAAGTAAAAGATGGGGTGGCTTCTGCTGAAACATTAGCGGTAAATCAATTGGCTGCTAAATGGTTTGAAAATAAATACAAACAAGTAGTTGTTGAATTGGAAGAGCAATTTAAAACCTATCGTTTGTCAGAGGCATTGATTAACATCTACAGTTTTATCTGGAATGATTTCTTCTCTTGGTATTTGGAAATTGTAAAGCCAGCATATCAACAACCAATCGAGCGTCAGACTTACGAAACAACACTTGGTTTCTTTGAGCAATTGATGACTTTGCTACATCCATTTATGCCGTTTGTAACGGAAGAAATCTGGCATCAATTGAAAGAGCGTGCAGATGGGGATGATTGTGTCGTCAGTAAATATCCGAAGGTGGAATCCTATGATGAAACATTGGTGAAAAATGTAGAAATCGGAATGGACATCATTTCTAAGGTAAGAAATGCACGTGAAGCCAATGGTATCAAAAAAATTGAACCTTTGAACCTGTTTATTCAAGATACGGCTTCTTCAAAAGCACTGCATAGTATTGGAGGATTGAATGACATGGTGACCAAAATGGCTTATTTGAAAAGTTTGACTTTCACAGATAAGGAAGTGGACAACACTATTTCGTTTATCGCTGGAACGGATAACTACTACTTAGAACTGAATAAGACCATCGATACTGCTGCGGAGAAAAAGAAAATGGAAGAAGATCTCGAATACAATAAAGGTTTCGTTGCGAAAGTTCAGAAGAAATTGGAGAATAAAAGATTTGTTGATAACGCACCTGCTGAGGTAGTTGAAAAAGAAAAGCAAAAACTAGCAGATGGATTGGCAAAGATTAAGATACTGGAAGAACAATTAGCGAAACTTAGTTAATACCGAAAGTCAGTATAGGACAAAAAAATATCGCTCAACCTAAAGATAGGATGAGCGATATCATATAAATTTTTGAAGAAAAATTTATTTAGTAACTACAAAGCGCTTCGTCTTCACACCATTTTCAGTAGTAAAATGAAGCATGTAAGCTCCAGCAGGATATTGAGAAACATCAATATCAATTTTTTCTGTTTGGATATTTTCCAACACATTCTTGTATGACAATCTTCCAGCTGCATCAACAATTCTGATGGTTGATTGGAAAGCATTAGATGATAAATCAATATCTAAAGTCAAAGTTTCAGTAGTTGGGTTAGGGTATACTTCGATCTTGTTGGTGTCATCCAATTCAATTTCTTCAGTTGCAACACCATCAGCAGAAATAGCCATTCTTGCAAGTACGGTGTTATCAACACCAAAACCTCCTAAGAACCAATCTCCATCATAAATAAGTGTACCTACTTGAAAGTGATATGGAATGGCACTGTAAGGAGCAAACATATCAGCTGTATAAGCAATCATAACAAAGTATTCTGAATCTGCATCCAACAATACTCCTTCTTCTCCTGTACTTAAATCTTCTGGAACTACAGAAACAACATCAAAGTTAGCTTCATTTGTAAATTCGTATTGACCGATACCAGCTAGTGTTACATCATCATCTGTGAAGTTACTTGGATCATCATCCTCTGTTACTTTGTAAATCTTAATGGTAACAGTCTGACCTTGGTGTGCATTGTCATTTGAAGCAACTGAGAAAAATATTTCAGTAGCCGTATAACCACCATTTAGTACATAGTAGTAGTTACCGATTTCCCAAGTATCTGATACAGCACCAGGCTGAGTTGCACTTACAATTTCGCCATCATCTTTTGAGTATAATCCAGGAGCAACTTCAAATTCTCTTGAAGAGATATTGTCACTTGCATTTACGTCTGTTGAATCTTGGCTGACGACATAGTTAATTGTATAAGTACCATCACCGTCTGGGATATAAACTTCTGACATTGCCATTAAAGTATCATTTGCGTTAACCAATACAGCATCAAGACTTGCTGAAGTGGTAAAAACACTTGCTCCATCTTTTAGAACTTCTACATCAGCACTCACACCAGATTGTTCCATTGAACCCATATTGTCAACAAACAATTGAAAACCTACGGTATCTAATTGACTACTTGGTTGTAAAAAGTTAGGTGCATATTGTTCACCGTCAATTGCTAAATCATGAGGAGGTGTTGGATCATCTGAAGACAATGCAATGTCATCAATTTTCCAAGCATACTCAAAATTTCCAACCCATCTGAATTGAAGATAAACAGTTGCTTGACCAGCGGCATCCGCAGAGATGTCAACCACTACATTTTGAACAGCATCAGAAAGATCATTTTGTTCAACTAGTTCCAAAATTGGGTAATAGTTAAAGTTGGTTCCATCTGTACTTACACCAAGAGATGCCATTGAGCCACCACCTTGCGTGAAGTAAGCATATTGATTTGCAAAACTTGCGATTACGATAGATTGAGCACTGCAATCAATAGCAGGTCCAGTCAAAGTAACGTCATGAGCATTCTCTCCATTTCCATCAGAGTTGAACTGGAAAAAACCGTTTGCAGCAGTAGGAGATGCAAAATCAGGTTGCGATCCAAAAGTAGGATTACTTGGATCGTTTGTCCAGGTCCATACTTCAGCTCCTGCGTTCATTCCGGCGCTTGTCCAGTTCATTTCAGCAGTGGCTTGGTCGCCAAAATCTTCTGTGTAAAACTGGGCGGTTAGTGCATTCGTCATGAATAAAGACAAACACACGAATAAAAAACTTTTTGTAAAATAATTCATGCGGTAATATTTAAGTTAAATTCAAATTTTAAATAAGAAGTCAAATATAGGATTTTAGGAAAATAATAATCGTCAATTTTCAATAAGAGTCGTGGATTAGTGAGCAAGAGACTGAAATTTGTTAACTAGATGTCAGTTGAGGTGCAATTAACCTTGTAATTGAAGGTAGTTTTCGTATTCTCTTTGTAATTGATTGACATTTACGGGGACAACGCCTACTTTTTCACAGACTTGTCCACCAGCTAAATTTGACAAAACAGCAATGTCTCTCATGTCTAACGTAAAGGGCAACATCATTGCTGCTAAACTAATAACGGTATCTCCAGCACCACAAACATCCGCTATATTTCTAGGTTGAGTCCCGACAATTTTTTGCTCCAAATCATTGTCAATAAATATACCTTTTTCAGATAATGTGATCAACGTCATTTTATTGTTAAGAATACTACGGATAGATTGAGCGGCATACTGAAGAGAAGCTGGATTGGGAAGTACCTGCATCGGAAGTGCATCATTGACTTCTTTGAGATTTGGTTTGAAAAGCGTGACTTCCTTGTATTCAAAAAAGTTTTTCAATTTGGGATCAACCGCAGTTGGAATTTTTCTCTTTTTTGCTTCTTTCAAAATTCCTCTGATGACAAATGGAGACAATACCCCTTTGTTATAATCTTGAAATAAAATCACATCGATGTCATTTTCATTCAAGATATTTTTGATCATTTCTAAAAATAAAAAAGCTTCTTCATTTTGTAAATCTTCCGTGGTTTCGCGATCCACTCTCAAGATATGTTGATTGCTAGCCAGTACACGTGTTTTTACTGTTGTAATTCTCTCATCTATCTGGATAATTCCTTCTGTTGAGATATTATTTTCAGGAAGTAAGGTTTTAAAAATTTCAGCATTTTCATCTTTTCCGATTACGCTACAGAGTATTGGTTTTCCTCCCAATCCTTTTACATTCAAAGCAACATTGGCAGCTCCGCCCAATCGATTGCTGGTGGATTCATGTAAGACGACTGGTACGGGTGCTTCTGGCGAAATTCGATTAATTTGTCCAGTCAGGTATCGATCAATCATCACGTCACCGACGATAAGGACCGTTGTGTTTTTGAATTGGTTGAATATATTAGTTGGGTTGTTTAGCATTTTTCAATTTTTTAAGCCCCCAAATTTACAACAATTCCCCCATTACCACATCAACGATTTCAATAGTAGCTCCTTTATTTTGATCAATATAATTTTTAGTTGCATTGGATGCCTTTTCATAAAAATTAGGATCCAAAAGATTCGTAAAAGTTTGATCTAAATCTTCTGTTGAATGGATCACAAAAATTCCACCTGCTTTCACTAGTACATTGGCTTCTTCAAATTTATCATATTTAGGACCAATTAAAATCGGCAAATGAAAAGCAGCTGGTTCCAAAGTATTGTGGATACCAGTGCCAAAACCTCCTCCGATATAAGCAATGGTGCCGTATTGATATATACTTGAAAGCATTCCAATATTGTCAATAATTAAAACCTCAAAATCGGCAATATCATTTTTATTTGCTTTTGAAAATCGGATATTTTTTTTGGTCAAATTTTCTTGAATCGATTGGATGTATTTGTCATCAATATTGTGAGGAGCAATGATAAATTTCCAATGGTCCGTTTTTAGTTGATTGATAAAAGAAATAACCATGGCTTCATCTTTCGGCCAACTACTTCCTATGATAAATACTTTTTTGTCTTTTGAAAAATTTTCAACAATTGGGAAATTTTTCTTTTCACTTCGAATTTGCAATACCCGATCTATTCTAGTGTCTCCATTTAAGACACCGGTTTTGACATGATTAGCTTCAAGAATTTGCAATGAAGAATTATTTTGAACAAAAATTTTATCAAAAGTAAGTACCATTTTTTTGAAGAAAGCGCCGTAAAGCATTTTATCAAAATGTTCTTTTCGAAAAATAGCCGAACAAAGATAAGTAGGAACTTTTCGTGTTTGTAATGTTGTCAAAAAGTGATACCAAAATTCGTATTTAATAAAAATCGCAATATCAGGGTTGACTAAGTCGATAAATTTCGTCGCATTTGATTTCGTATCCGCAGGTAAATAAGTTATAAAATCGGCATGCTGATAATTTTTTCGAATCTCATAACCAGAAGGGGAGAAGAAGGTCAGAAAAATTTCAATTGAAGGGTCTTTTGATTTCAACAATTCGATGATGGGTCTTCCTTGTTCAAATTCACCAAGAGATGCACAATGTATCCAGACCCGTTTGTTTTGCTTTTGGGGAAATGATTGCGAAAAGATCGAACTACGCCCTTCTCTTAGTTGCTTCGATTTAGGATTGAAAAAAGAGCTAAGCCAAATGCCAACAGTGTATAGTCGAATGAAAATATTATAAATCGGTGTCATTTAAATGGCTAGCAGAATGATATTGAAGTGTCTTTTATTTTGAACGGCATATTGAACCGCAGAATATCGAACCGCAGAATATCGAATGTCGAAGTGGAGTTCGTGGACAACCAAACATGAGTTCGTCTACACGTCTGTACTTGCGTCCTCAACTTCGACATTCAGCATTCCGTATTCGATTTCATAATTCTAAAAAAATCATTAATAATAAATCGTCTCTTCATCTTCACCAAGATAAAATGGCAATGCCCAACCGACACTAAAACCTGTTAATAAATCGGTTCGCTTTGTTTCATCTCTCGACATCGTATCCCAATTATAACTTCTTCTATTTTGGGTAAAAGCTTGTGTGAATTCAAATCCAGCATGAATATTAATCAACCTGTTTTTACTTAACAATTGATACCCGATATATTGATGCAAGGACAATCCATTTGACATTCGATCATAACCTTTACTATAGTCTCCAAAAAGTTGTGTTACACTGCCTCCATTATCTTGAATTCGAATTTTGTGTTGCAGAAAACCGACACCTACTAAAACACGGATTCCAGAACGTTTATTTTTAGGGGCAATACCAAAAAGTTTTCCTCCATAAATTCTTGCTTGCCATCCACGTTGTCTGAGCGATACATCGGAGATTCCTCCAGAACCCACTATAAAGCCAGCACTATTTCTTAGATTCACCAAAACATCTTCCTTCACTTCAGTTCCGAAAATAATGGATCCGCTTCCTCCAAAAATAATATTTGACTTGGCGAGAATATATTCAACACCGATACCAATATCAAAACTATTTCCGAACCTGTCTTTCAGATCACCACCAGGTACAAAAGCTCCATAATAAATGTTGGCCAACAATACACTCGATTCATTGCCTCGACGTTCGTAGGATTGTGCATCCAAGAGATTATTGAAAAGTAAAAGGATTAAAAAAGGAAAGAAAATTCTCATAACGTGCTGATTTAAGTAAGCTAAATTACTCAATGTATCTTTAAAGTCTTTCTAATTCGAAGAAGAATTAGTGAATACAGTGGGACACTATTTGAGGACTATCAATGAATTGGCAGATTAGGTTTCAGCTTTATTCAAACAAATGAAGCACATTTTCAACAAAAAAGTTCACATATATTGTTGGTAGCCCATACGTTATCTATTGAAATTGAGAAATATAAGTTAAAACATAAATTAACAAGTGTAGGTGTTTCAGAAGGTGTATAATTCCTGTATCTTTATAGCCTCAAAAGAGACTTTCCACTACCGTTTTACCCAATTTGCACCCCTCAATCCCAATATTTTTGCAAAAAAGGTGATTTTCCTAGCCAAATGCATACGAAGTTTATAGAACAACTTCCGATTTATATCGTATCACAACTAATACAACATCAATAATTAACAAATAAAATCTTTATCGTGAAGACAGTATTAATAACAGGAGCGGCTGGATTTTTAGGTTCACATTTGTGTGACCGTTTCCTTGCCGAAGGCTGCCATGTAATTGGCATGGACAATTTAATTACGGGGAATCTTGCCAACCTCGATCACTTGATGCCAGAAAAGCATTTTGAATTTTACTACCATGACGTATCAAAATTTGTTCACGTTCCTGGTCGTTTAGATTATATCATGCACTTTGCATCACCGGCTAGTCCGATTGATTATTTGAAGATGCCTATCCAAACTTTAAAAGTTGGAGCAATGGGTACCCACAATCTTTTAGGATTGGCGAAAGCAAAAGGTGCACGTATGTTGATTGCATCTACTTCAGAAGTTTATGGAGATCCTTTGGTTCATCCACAGACGGAAGAATATTGGGGGAATGTAAATCCGATTGGTCCTCGTGGTGTTTATGATGAAGCGAAACGTTATCAAGAAGCAATCACAATGGCTTACCATACTTATCATGGCTTGGAAACAAGAATGGTTCGTATCTTCAACACTTACGGTCCACGTATGCGTGTAGACGATGGTAGAGTATTGCCAGCATTTTTCTCTCAAGCAATGAGAGGAGAAGGGTTGACTATTTTTGGTGATGGATCACAAACGCGTGCTTTCTGTTATGTTGACGATTTAGTAGAAGGTATTTATAGATTGTTGAAGAGCGATTACGCACAACCAGTAAATATTGGTAATCCTGCTGAGATGACTATTAAAGAATTTGCAGAAGAAGTATTAGAAATGGTAGGCAATCCTGAAGCTAAGATTGTGTACAGACCACTTCCTACGGATGATCCAAAGAGACGTCGTCCAGATATTTCAAAAGCAAAAGAAATATTGGATTGGGAACCAAGAGTTTCTCGTCGTGATGGAATGTTGAAAACATATGAATATTTCAAGACGGTTGTCAAAGTAGATAACCCAGTAAATTCTTAAATAATTCTAAACATGAATTTTGATAAAACAATACTGGTTACTGGTGGAGCTGGCTTCATTGGTAGTCATGTAATTAGATTGTTAGTTAATAAGTATCCGAATTATAAGATTGTTAATTTAGATAAATTGACGTATGCTGGTAATTTGGAAAATTTAACAGATGTTGAAAATGCTGACAACTATTCATTTGTAAAAGCATGTATTACAGATGCAGATCAAATGGATAAAGTATTCGATCAATACAAGCCAGATGGAGTCATCCATTTAGCTGCAGAGTCTCATGTAGATCGTTCTATTTCTGATCCAATGAGTTTCATTAAAACAAATATTGTCGGTACCGTCAACTTGCTAAATGCTGCAAGAAAATCATGGGATGGAAATTTTGATGGAAAATTATTCTATCATGTTTCTACCGATGAGGTATATGGTACTTTAGGTGAGACTGGATTGTTTACAGAAGAAACACCATATGATCCACGTTCTCCGTACTCTTCATCCAAAGCATCTTCTGATCATTTGGTGAGAGCTTATTTCCATACTTACGGTTTGCCGGTTGTTATTTCCAATTGTTCAAATAACTATGGACCTAATCAGTTTCCAGAAAAATTGATTCCATTATTTGTCAACAACATTAAGAATAACAAACCACTTCCGGTTTATGGTGACGGAAAATATACAAGAGATTGGTTGTGGGTAATGGATCATGCCACTGCAATTGATGTAATTTATCACAAAGGAAAATTAGGTGATACTTACAATATCGGTGGTGAAAATGAATGGACCAATATGGACTTAATTCATTTGATGATTGAAATTACTGATAAGCAATTAGGTCGCGAACCAGGTACTTCCAAATCGTTGATTACTTATGTAAAAGATCGTGCAGGTCATGATCGTCGTTACGCCATTGATTCAGCGAAATTGATGCGTGAGTTAGGTTGGAAACCGACTTTACAGACGCAAGAAGGAATGGAAAAAACAGTAGCTTGGTATCTAGAAAATGAAAAGTGGATGGAAAATGTAACTTCCGGAAACTATCAAAAATACTACGAACAACAATATACCAACCGAGTATAGTTCGTTGTCAATTTTAAACAATTAGGAAGCGGCGGTATCGTAATGATGCGGCCGTTTTTTTTATTGTGCATAACCCTTAGAAGGACTGGATCGTACCTAAATTAAAATGCAATCTTCAAGAAGCAGATATGCAGAACTCAAAGTTATGCATTTAAATTCGGTCCAACATCCCCTAAAATTAAATTTCCAAAACCAGGAATAGACAACTGATCTCCACGCCATTTCAAAGCCATCACCTGTTTTTCTAGATTTACAAAAGCATGACAAGGATTGCCCGCACTCGTAAAATCAATTCGATAAGTTTGACCATTTAAATTTGTAACATTAGTTGTTGCACACTGACTTAAAAGAATCAATTGATCCAAACGTTTCCAATCCAAATCATCATATTCATTGACATTGTCTGAGGTGAAAAGTAAATCTCCTAACAATGCATTGATAACATAAATCGTGTCTTGCTGTGTTGGCGTCAACGACTGTTTATTTTTTCGAAGTATGAATACATCAGGATCACTTGCAAAGCCTCGTTTATTCAAATGCCATCTACCCAATACGGTTTTTAAAGCATTGAAAGTAGAGACCCTTTCATGATTTCTCAGGAATTTCAAAAATCCATGTTCCCATTTTAAGTGAATATCCGGGCCAACCCGACAATAATCCAATTTGCCAAAAGAGGTAGCCATATTGACTCCACAACCGAGTAATAATTTATCACCTGCCAGGCTTCTCAAAAATTCCAGCGCATCATTCATCACTTGTGCTCTAGTTTTGTTTTTTCCTGGATTTAAACAAGCTGCATACAAAAAGTCGAGTTTTAAAATTCCGTATCCCCATTTATTTAGCATTGTGAAAAAGACGCCATTTAAATAATCTTGTACTCCTGAATTATAATAATCCAAGGCATAAAAATATCCACCCCAAAGCGGATTATAACCAGCCTTTATTGGTTGTCCTTTCTCATCTTTAAGCAACCATCCTTTTTTTGTTTTGAAAATTTCAGATTTGGTAGAACATACAAATGGAGCAATCCACAAACCGGGTGTCATCCCTTTGTCGCGAATTTTATTGGCGATACTAGCCATCCCATTTGGAAAGGATTCTTTCAATGATAACCAATCTCCAACTTGTGTTTGATAGCCATCATCAATCTGAAAAATCTTGAAAGGTCGTTTACTTTCTGATAAAGCATCTAAATTTTCTAACAATATTTTTTCGGAGATATCTGTGTAGTAATGATACCAGGAAGTCCAACCCAAAACGGGTGGTGCTGATAGACTTGGGACTTCATTTTTTTCAAAATACTGATCCATGACCCTATTCATTTCTCCATTAGCAACATACATGCTAAGTATTGGGAATGAGTGACTTAGGTTCAAGTCTTTACAATCTTTTTGTACGCTTATCAGGCCAGCGTTTGTGTCATGTTGTATGATTGTATAGCACTTGTCTTCATTCAAAGAACCAAAGAAAACAACATGATCTTTCTGGCGGATATAACTGTAAGACCAACTATGCAATTTAGCCGGACCCCGTTCAATTTGCTCTACATGATAATCGCCATAGTATTTCATAAACGGATGGGCAATGCGTCTCAACATTGGAATCGATTCATTGGGAAGATATTCTCTACTTTCCGACCAGGATTGATAACCATTACAAAAAATACGATCATTATTATTGTAGACAATCGAAAACTGTAATTCTACTGCTTGTAATTTCAGATCTTGTTTTGGGTGCAGTACTATGTTATAAATGGAGTGATCCGATGCTTCTTCTTTTTCAAAATTGATGAACAATTCATCCAGAAAAGTGGGTTTGCCAAGCGGTAATTCCACCACCTTGTCATTGTATTGCAGAATGGCTTTGTGTAGTTGGTAATTCATTGGTATTTGTTGACGGTTAACGGGTGACGGTTGAGGGTGACGGTGAACGGTCGACGGTCAACCGTTCACCGTTCAAAATTATTTTTCAACCACTACTTCAACAGCATTGGCAACCGCTTTTGCAGCATCTTCAGTAGGGAGTCCCATTCCTTTAGCAGAAATTTGTTCTTTGCTGACGCCTAGTGCGACTAACATATTCATAACAAGGTCAGCACGATCTTTTGATATTTTCCTATTCTGTGCTCGACTCTTCGCATCAGCAGTGTACACCTGCACTTGGATA
This sequence comes from uncultured Saprospiraceae bacterium, assembly GCA_937928575.1. Classification (GTDB taxonomy): domain Bacteria; phylum Bacteroidota; class Bacteroidia; order Chitinophagales; family Saprospiraceae; genus CALDGQ01. Next base: position 20,463 of record CALFWW010000084.1, read on the forward strand.
CGGGAAGCAGGATTGTCTTTAAGAGCTGCTGCCATTCCTTCTACATCTTCTTTTTTAAAGTTGGTAATTTTATGAGACTTTGGATTGAATTTAATTTCTGTCAGTGGATAAATGGTACCGACTGCTTTTGTATTGAAAAGTTCGTTGAAATTTGCTTTTACACTTTCGGTGGTTCTATTGGCAGCAACTTTGACTGCTTTTTTAGAATCAGCTGCGGCATTTTTGATTTTATCTTTCGTATTGTCAACTGTTTTGTTGATTTTGTCTTTTGTCTTATCAATATTTCTTTTAATTGTTTCACCGTTGTTGTCAATGTAATAACCACCTTCTAATTTAAATTCCCCTTTCTTTTTGACAATTTGATCTTTCTTGTTTAATAAATTGCCATTGGCATCCACATAAAAAGCTTTTTGTTGCTTCTTCATATCGACATCAGATTTGCAACCAGGAACAAACAAAGTCATGAATATAATTGGGATAAAAAGCAAAAGTTGCTTAACAGATTTTAGCATTATTTTTTTGTTTGATGTTATAAAATATATTGTGTTACGCTTATGCATATATTATTGGCAAAATAATGAAAATAATTGATTAGGATTAATACAAATTGTAGTCTCAAAGATAACCGTAATTATAGACTACAATTTGTATAAAAGCAATATATCAGCTACTACGGAATTGGCATAAAAAAAGCGCTCCCACATTTGTGAAAGCGCTTCATATTCTTTAAAATAAATTCAGTTACTTACTCAAAGTGATTTTCTTGGTAATAACTTCATTATTCAATCTGATTTGAACTAAGTAGAAACCATTGCTTAAATGGGTCATGTCGATTGATTCGTTGTAAGAACCCGCACTTAAGTTTCCTAATTCTTTTACGTAAACATCTTGTCCAATTGTATTCGTCATGCGAATAGACGCATTTGCGTTAGCCACTAAATCAAAATTGATGGCAGCTTTACTCTGAACAGGATTTGGAAAAACTTGTACTGAATTAACTTCAAGCACTTCTTCGATATTTACAGTCACGTCACCGATGTAATTGCTCAATATTTCTGACCAACTTTCATTACCACCAGCAGCAAGTTCAACACCATTTTGATCCAAAACTTTCCAATAAGCAGGTTCAGTTGATAACGATATACCGTCACCATAATAATCTGTAATGTGGAAAGTATAGCAATCGGCAGCAGCAATTGGAACCTCTATTGAATACAAAGTAGCGTTTTCGTACATAGCAGGATCAGCTGGAGGAGGGAATACACCAAGACCAATATTCTCAGTTCCAACATTAGGATTTCCACCCCAAATTACAACTTCTTCATTTCCATCTCTGATTTCCCAGTAAGTTTCATCAGCATAGTTATCCGTTAAAATCTCTACAGTAATAATATCTATTCCTGTTAAAGCTAAAGGAACCGCTATAGATTCGGTAGTGTTATCAGCTTCATTTTCATCCATCATTCCGTTTGGATTAGAAACAGTAACATTGACAATATTTTCAGCTTGAGCTTCGAAAGCGATTGTTGGGAGTGTAATAGTCTCTTTTTCGTAGGTGGTCAAAGAACCAGTCCAATCATAAGTCTGATCAGCACCGCCATTGATATTGTAATTGATCGTTGCAGAAGTCAACTCGTCATTTCCACTATTTTGCAAACTAAATTCAACATTAGCGTTTTGCTCACCTGTACAAAATGTAGAAGGCAATCCTTCGATAGAATTGACGGCAGCATTGTTTGTTAAGTTTACAGAGATAGCTAAATCTTCAGCTTTCGCAGCTTGATGAACAAATTTGTTGTCATCATTTTGAATCATCCCAACCACCTCAATTTCGGTATAGTTGTAGACGTTTAGCGTACCTAAATCAAAACTTTCGTCGATCGTGTAAGTATCACCTACGGCCCAAGTTGGCTCTAAAGTAATACCCGTAGTACCGTTGACAAACTCTTTGAAAACATGGTGAAATTCTGTTTCGCCATTGGTTCCTTGGAAAGCAAGATCTTCTCCATTAATCGTATGTTCAGTAATAACTAGTCGTAATCTTAAATCACCAGTAACTTCCGCTGTCGCAGTGATATCACCAGTAATTAATAACAATCCATCTACAATTTCTGCATTTAAGTTCATGTCGAATTCTGACATTTCAGCATAAGTATCATCAATAAGTGCTTGCGTCAAATAAGTAGTAGATTGAGCACTTGAATTTCCTTGAACTACAATATTTGGAGCACCTCCAATACTTGGATAGTAGTCACCAATTCGCCAATCAACACCAGCAGTATTATCTTCGTACATTGCATCATCGCCAGGCCACCAAACTTGATAAGCAATAAAAATTGCTTTGTCAGGATTTGCGTTCAGCATAGCTTGCAGTGCTGGATTAGCAGAAGCACAAGGACCACATGATGCTTGAGTAGCTTCTTCAACCATCGTCATTCTTGGGGATTGTCCAAAACATACGACAGTAAGAAGTGAAAAGAAAAGCGTAAAAATTTGAGTCGTGATTTTTTTCATACTTGTTGATTTTGTTGGAAAAATTAGGTTTAGTAAATAGATTGGAAGATAACACAATTAGAGGATTTCTTTTACTTTTTTTAAACAAAAGAATCAAGAAATGGAAAGAAGTTGACGTTTAAGTTGTTGCATTACAAATTTGCAACCCCTGAGTATTCTCTAAAAAGCATATGAGCATAGGTATGAAGTGACCCAGTATGTAGGAATGCTGGCGAACTGTAGTAAACTTGAGCTGAGGTATTATTTTCTCAAAGCAACAGTTACTTCTATTGCGTTGTGTGCTTCAAATTGATTTAGAAGATCGGTTATTTTTTGATCCCAGATTTTTTGCTGATCTTCAATACGGCTATGTTGTGTCTCGCGATCATAATCAACTTGCATTTTATCCACCTTATTATTGATGTCGTGGAATAGTGATTTGATTTTACTATTGACATTGGAGTAGGTAAAGTATTCTACATCCGTTAAAGCTTTCACAAACATGCGTCTATGCAATTCACAGATATCAAAATGTTTTTGTTCGTGCTTTAATAAGCGGTCTGTCTTCTGTCCGGTTTTTACCCATGAATTGGATTTGTCTAAATAAGCACTGACTAAAAAGGTAACTTGAGAAGCGGTGTTGGATTTAACTTCATATGCTAAACCTAACATTGAGTATGCATGATGTGAGCTACCCTGATTTGGAGTGCCTTTGAAATCATCCCATGTTAATCCAGTTGGTGATTCCCAATACACATAATGTGGCTCTCCATAATCAGCAATAAAACTTGTGGAGAGCACAAATGTTAAAAAAAGAATCAATATATTTTTCATGGTGTGATTATTAAATTTTATTCTCTCAAAAATATGAGTTCGCCTTTTTCTGAAAGCTTGATTAGTACCGATGGTTGTCCTGCAACTTTAGAATTTTGTTTGTTTTTCACCACATAATCTACTCCTTGAATAATTTCAGAGCTTATACCTCCAAAGTTGGGAGGAAAGGGAGAACCACTAACATTAGCTGAGGTAGCAACAATAGGCTTGCCAAATTGATGAATCAAATCTTTGCAGAAATCATCAACAACAACTCTAATCGCAATCGAGCCATCTTCAGAAATCAGTATATCGGGTAAATTTTTGGCTTTTTCGTAAATAACGGTTAATGGTCGTTCATGATAAAGCAGCAAATTATCGATTTTGGGAGGGACTTCTTGGACATAATTTCTTAACATATCCAAAGAATCGACTAAAATTATGAATTTTTGTGATAAGTCTCTTTTCTTGAGTGTATAAATTTTGCGAATCGCTTCATCATTCGTCGCATCACAACCAATACCCCAAATGGTATCCGTTGGAAATAATAAAAGTCCTCCTTTTACCAAAACATCAGTAATATCTGTAAGAATGTAATTTTTCACCATTTATCTCCAATTTTAAGTATAAATTGAGCAATTTGCTGTATATTCTTTGAAATACTTGCGGGTTTATTCACGTTATACTTCTTTTATAGTTTGAGGAAATATAAGTTTGGAAGTTTTGATGAACTTTCTCGCAAAAAATCTTTTATATTAACAATAGCAATTTCGATTTATTGCATACTAATTAAACAAATTAAAAGCTTCTTGAAAAACATAAAATCATTAATCCTATTTATTACGATAACTGCATCCATGTTGCTGCCAAATGTCATTTTTGCAAAGCACATAATCGGAGGAGAAATCACCTATGTCTGTAATGGAGGAGGAAGTTATGATTTTACTATGAAGGTTTTTAGAGATTGTTTTGGTGGTGGTGCTTCTTTCGATAATCCGGCAGTTGTCACCATCTACAGAGGTAATTTACCCCCTTATGCTTTTGTTTCGACGGTCTATGCATCGCTTTCCTCTCAACAGGAAATTGATTTTGATGCAGGTCCTTGTTTGATCGTACCTCCAAATATTTGTGTGGAAGAAGCGATTTATAATTTTACAGTCACGGGGCTGAATCCTGGGAATGAAAGTTTTCATGTTTCTTATCAAAGGTGTTGTAGAAATGAAACTATCGACAATATTGTTGAACCTGGAGATGCAGGAGCCACTTATACAATTGAAATAACACCTCAAGCTCAGGGGCTTTGTAACAGTAGTCCTGAGTTTGATAATTTTCCTCCTACTGTAATTTGTGCCAACGATCCTTTCGAATTTGATCATAGTGCAACAGATACTGATGGAGACCAGTTGGTATATAGCTTTTGTAGTCCTATCCTTGGTGGTGGGTTGCAAGGAACCCCTGAAGTCCCTGGTGATGCGACTGCCTGTAATGGTGTCTCACCAGATCCAGCTTGCCCTCCTCCATATGGTAGTGTTACTTTTCAACTACCAGACTACAGTGCAACACAACCGATGGGACAACCAGTTGGTGGGACTCCTCAGTTAACCATCAATCCCAACACCGGTCTGATTACAGGAACACCGACTTTAGTTGGTCAATATGTTGTTGGAGTTTGTGTAGATGAATACAGAAACGGCACATTGTTAAGTACCGTTAGAAGAGATTTTCAATTTAATGTAACCTCATGTACACAAACGGTTTTTGCGGAAATTGCCGCAGATGAGTTTATCGCAGAAGATGAAACATTTGTGATTAATGCTTGTGGAGACAATACCGTTCCTTTTGATAATTTAAGTGGTCAAGCCGCAAATATCGAAGAAGTGAGATGGGACTTTGATATCAATGGGACTCCGCTTGTAAGTACCGAATTTGAACCAACGATTACTTTTCCACAACTAGGAACTTATAATGGGACTTTAATTTTAAATCCTGGCAGTACACAATGTGTCGATACTGCATTTATTTCGGTCAATGTTTTTCCAGATATCACCTCAGAATTTGTGTTCGATTATGATACTTGTGTTGCTGGACCTACCCAGTTTAGTTCTTCTTCATTTTCAAATGCTGGTCCCATTCAAGAATATCTCTGGGATTTTGGAGAAGGAAATTTTTCTATGGAAGAAAATCCAAGTCATGTATATGAAGTTCCCGGTAGTCATAATGTATCATTGATAGTTACAGATGAAAATAATTGTATGGATACATTCCAACAAGTGATTGATTATTTTCCAGCACCAGGATTATTGATTATTGAGCCGACCGCATTTGATGGATGTCAACCGCTGGATGTTTTCTTTGATAATTTATCGATTCCAATTGATTCAACTTACGATATCACCTGGAATTTTGGTGATGGGAATATCAGTAATGAAATCAGTCCTTCTCATACCTATACCGATGATGGAATTTTTACCATCACAATCGATGTAGTTTCTCCAATTGGTTGTGAGACAGACTCTACTTTTAATGAATATATAGTTGTGAAACCATCACCAGTTGCAGGTTTTACGTTCAGTCCAAATCCTGTCAATAGTTTTGCTCCAACAGTAGAATTCACCGATGAATCCCAAGATGCTTTAAATTGGTATTGGAATTTTGATAATGATGGATTTGCATTTGAACCCAATCCAGTATTTACGTTTCCTGATACGGGTGTTCAGGTGGTACAACAAGTCGTTACGCATCTGAGTGGATGTCAAGATTCACTAACGGTATTAATTGATGTGATTCCAAAAGTGACGTATCATTTGCCCAATGCATTCTCACCCAATTCAGATACCGTGAATGATGGATTTAGAGGGTATGGATTTGTGGAAGGAATGGAAAATTTCAATTTGAGAATTTGGAATCGTTGGGGCGAATTAATTTTCGAAACAAACGATCCTGAAGAAGAATGGAATGGTCAAAAATACAACACCGAAGAACTATCTCCCAATGGTGTCTATGTCGTTTTAGTCAATTACACAGGGCCGAGGGGCAATCGTTTTGAAATAAAGGGTTACGCTACATTGGTTAAATAGCATTTTACTGACATATTATTGGTCCTGTCTATATTTATTATTCCTATTTTGTGTTATTATTTTTTTGGATTGCAAATTGCAATTAAAGTGTCTGTAGCCCTATTTCAAATAAATGAGTCAATCTAATAATTATATTCAATTACTTTTCTGTTTTGTTATTTGTATGTGTTTCTTTCAAAGTACAGCAAATGCAACCCACATAATTGGTGGTCAAATATCCTACGAATGCATTGGGAATGATACTTTTCGGATGACCTTAAAAGTATACAAAGATTGCTCAGCAGGAGTGACGGGTCAATTGGATGGAACACCAGGTGGGCCCGATGCAACCATTACCGTTTATGAAGGAGACGACCAGACTCCCTTACTTACACGAGTATTAGATCCACCAATCGTATCAGAAGTAGATCCCAATCCAAACAATCCATGTATTATCGTTCCGCCTGGCGTATGCTTGCAGGAAGGGTTTTATGTTTGGGATTTAGTATTACCTCCAAGTACTGAAACATATCATGTCACTTATCAGCGATGCTGTAGGAATGGAACGATTAATAACATTGTGGACCCGATTGCAAATGGATCAACTTACACCATTGGTATTACGAATACGGCTCAAGTTGAATGCAATAATAGTCCCGTCTTTGTCAACCTTCCACCAGCCGTAATTTGTGTTAATGAAGACTTGGTCTTTGATCACTCTGCCACTGATGTTGAAGGAGACCAATTGGTTTATACCTTATGTTCTCCATTCTACGGAGGAGGAAATGCGTTTGGTACGGGACCCAATGCAGCGACACCAGATCCGGATGCACCACCACCATATGATCTTGTCGAATTTTTACTACCAGATTTTAGTGCAGATGAGCCATTAGGTGAGGACTCACCACTCTCTATAGACCCAAACACAGGTCTATTGACAGGTTTGCCGACCACCCAAGGGCAGTATGTTGTTGGAATTTGTGTAGATGAGTATCGTAATGGAGAATTATTAAGTTCCGTTTACAGAGATTTTCAATTCAATGTGACTACCTGTGAACAAACTGTTTACGCAGAGATTGGTGCTTCCGCTAACAATGGTGAAGACCAGATTTTTGTATTCAATGTTTGTAATGATACGATTGTTAATTTTGTTAATGATAGTCAGGATGAAGATCTTATCAGTGCTTATTCCTGGGAATTTTACATCAATGAAAGTGACACCATTTGGTCATTCGAAAAAGATCCAACCATTGTTTTTCCTGGCGCTGGTTTTTATCAAGGGAAAATGATCGTGAATCCAAACTTAGATTGCACTGATACTGCCAAAGTTTTTGTCAACATCTCACCAGATATTATTGGAGAATTTTCATTTGATTATGACACTTGTGTTGCAGGTCCAGTTGAGTTTTTTGATTTGACAGATCCCTTTCCATCCATATTAAAAGAGTGGGCTTGGGATTTTGGTGATAACAATACATCAACGGAACAAAATCCAGTTCACATGTACGATAATGCAGGGTTATATGATTTGGAATTAATCGTAACCGATACAGTAGGATGCAAAGACACAATTTTAAATACGGTTAATTGGTTTCCAGTTCCACCACTAATTATTATTGATCCAAGTAATGTCGTTGGTTGTCCACCAGTAGATGTATTTTATGAAAATTTATCCAATCCTGTAGACACTACTTACAATATCATTTGGGACTTTGGAGATGGAACAATAGGAGAGGGAGTGAGTCCAACACACATTTATGAAGAGGCAGGTATCTACACAATCGGAATTCAAATCACATCACCAATAGGTTGTTATACAGAAGAAACTTTTATTGATTTGATAGAAATCGATTCTCAAGTGGTCGCTAACTTCAATTACGGTCCTGATTCGATTACCAATTTGCAACCTATTGTCCAATTTGAAGACCTATCAAGTCATGTAGCTAATTGGCAATGGTCGATTGATGCGTTCAATTATTATGATCAAATGCAAAACCCAACAGTGGTATTCCCAGATACCGGTCAATATGAAGTCCAGCTGGTTGCAACACACTTGTGGGGCTGTACAGATACTTTAAATCAAATCGTAGATGTCCGTCCAGAAATAAAATACTTCTTACCGAACGCCTTTTCTCCAAACGGTGATGGGAACAACGAAATGTTTAGTCCCGTCGGTTTTTTTAGTGGTATTGAAAATTATAAGTTTGCAATTCTCAATCGATGGGGAGAGCTCGTTTTTGAAACATCTAATCCAGATGAAGCCTGGAATGGCCGCAGATTTAATACTGGGAAGTTATCTCAAAGAGGTGTTTATGCCTATAATATTAGCTTCAAGGGTCCTCGTGGTAAGCCATATACCTACAATGGTTTTGTCACACTTGTTAAATAACTATCTCGCATCTTCCAAATTGGCAATTACCTGTCTATTAATTAGCAGAAATTCGACTAATATTGTGTATATTTGATAGGTTGACTCCTAATACTAATTGATTTTTGTATCAACATTGGGAATAAATCCAATCTATCTATAGCTTATCAGAAAACAACTTGAACAATTGACAACCGACATGATTAACCTCCGGTCTAAAATACTATATTTATTCATTTGCTTTTTAGCGTATTTTCCTTCGTATGCAACACATATCGTTGGAGGACAGATATCCTATGAATGCATGGGCAATGACTCTTTCCAGATCACGATCAAAGTTTATAGAGATTGTCAATCTAATGGAGCAGCCTTTGACTCTGCTCCCAATTCAAATACAACAGGAACCATTACTGTTTATCTAGGGGATGAAACGGATCCTTTTATCAGTTCGTATGATTTGGATGCACCAGTCATCACTCCAGTTGATAACAATCCTGATAATCCTTGTATTGAAGTGCCACCAGTAGTTTGTGTGGAAGAAGGGGTTTATACTTTTATATTAGAATTACCTCCAAGTGCTGATCCTTATCATGTTACTTATCAAAGATGTTGTCGAAATCCGACTATTTCTAACATTATAGATCCGGATACTTATGGAGCGACTTATACGATCGCGATTACCAATACTGCTCAGATGGAATGTAATAACAGTCCGGTATTTAATAATTTTCCACCGCCTGCAATTTGTGTAAATAAAGATTTGGTTTTTGATCATTCTGCCACTGATGTAGAAGGTGATCAATTGGTCTACGAACTATGTAATCCATTAACAGGAGGTGGACAAGGTGGCGGTGGTTTTAATTCACCTGCTCCTAATGTCGATGCACCTCCACCATATAATGAGGTCCCATTTGCGCTACCTGATTATAGTGCACTTCAACCGCTTGGACCCGATTCGCCATTATCTATAGATCCCAATACTGGAGAGATAACAGGATTTCCAACCGTCCAAGGCCAATACGTTGTTGGAATATGTGTTTCAGAATATCGAAATGGAGAATTGCTCAGTAGTAGTTTGAGAGACTTTCAATTTAATGTAATCGTTTGTGAAGATTTAGTTTATGCCGAAATAGGTGGTTCTGCCAATAATGGAGAAGATCAAATTTTTGTTTTCAATTTATGCGATGAATATATTGTAGATTTTGAAAACGATAGTGGAGATATCAACTACATCGAATCTTACTATTGGGAATTTAGTACGGGGCAAGAAGTACCACTAAATTTCGACCAAAAAGATATTACCGTAGAGTTTCCAGGACCTGGTTTTTATACTGGTTTAATGATTACCAATCCTGGATTGCAGTGTACGGATACAGCAAGAATTTTTGTCAATATAACTCCAGAAATTCAAACCGAATTTTTAGCGGAATATGATACTTGTGTTGCTGGACCAGTAGACTTTACAGATTTTACGGTCTCTGCACCAGTAGATAATTATTTATGGAAATTTGGAGACAACAATACTTCCGATATCCAGAACCCAACCCATATGTATGAAAGTGCTGGTAATTATAGTGTTGAATTAGTCGTAACAGATACCATCGGTTGTCAAGATTCGACCAATTATGATTTAGTTTGGTTTCCAGTTCCACCACTGATTATTATTGATCCAAGTAATGTAGTTGGGTGTCCTCCAGTCGATGTCTTCTTGGAGAATTTATCCAATCCTGTTGATACTACTTATGACATCGTTTGGGATTTTGGAGATGGTACAGTGGGTGAAGGAATTAGTCCTACACATATCTACGAAGAAGCGGGATTATACACTGTTGGGATACAAATAACATCGCCTATTGGTTGTTTTACAGAAGATGTTTTCGAAGAGTTGATAGAAATTGATTCGCAAGTAGTTGCCAATTTTTCATTTGGACCTGACTCCATTACCAATTTGCAACCATCTGTTCAATTCAACAATACTTCAAGACATGACGCTAGTTGGGAATGGTGGATAGAAGATTTCCAATATTATGATCAAATGGAAAATCCAACTGTCGTCTTTCCGGATACGGGACAATATTTAGTGCAATTGGTGTCCACTCATTTATGGGGATGCACCGATACAACTTACCAGATTGTGGATGTCAGACCGGAAGTAAAGCAT
>CALFWW010000085.1 GCA_937928575.1 uncultured Saprospiraceae bacterium
TTGGAAGGAAAATTTTTCGAGATCAAGGCAGAAAACGTAGACATAGCCTTAGTTACGGCGAGCCTGCCTGACTGCGCCAAGCAGACAGGGCTTTCTAACGAAGATATCGGGAAATTTTTCTCAAAGATAACCGTAATTATATACTACAATTTGTATAAATACAAGTTTGTATCAACGATGTCCTAGATTTTTGTGTAGAACATGAATATATGTCGTTTGGCTGTTAATAAATTGCAAATCTATATATGTTCAAATTTTTCAAAAAAAGTGTCATAATTTAGTATATACGACACTTTTATAACAATTAACTATATTGAATAATCTACGACAATTCCAATAGAGATTAGGGGCTTCAAATTTTTTATCTTTAATTTTAATTTATTTACAAACTTAAAAACCTAGTTATGCAAAAATCTTTTTTGATCATATGCTTACTCTTGATTAGTCAATTAATCTTCGCTCAGCAATGGGAACAAAAAACCAATCCGCCAACAAGTTTTGATGCACGTCATCACCCTGTTACATTTGCAATTGATGGTTATGGTTATGTAGCGACGGGTCAAAATCAGGCTGATCAGCCGCTAAGAGATTTCTATAGATATGATGCTGCAAATGACAGTTGGGAGGAACTGCCAGATTTTCCAGGAACGCAGAGAGGATTTTCTTATGGAGTGGCAGCCGATAATGGGAAAGCATATATGGGATTTGGGCTAAACAACAACACACGATTAAAAGATTTTTGGGAATATGACCCTGCAACGGAAGAGTGGACTGAGCTTGCAAGTTGTCCATGTGTTGCTAGATATCATCCGGCAATGGTCCAAGCGGAAGGAAAAATTTATGTTGGTCTAGGTTCGGGAAGTGCTGGTGATTTAGATGATTGGTGGGCCTATGATATTGCATCTGATTCTTGGTCGCAAAAACCAGATTTCCCAGCTCCTGGAAGACATCATCCTTTTTATTTTGATATAGATGGAAAAGTCTATGTTGGATTTGGCCACAGAGGTTCACTAATTTTTAAAGACTTCTACATGTTCAATCCAAATACGAATGGTTGGACGCAAAAAGCAAATTTGCCCGCTGAAGGTAGAGTTGCTGGAACTCAATTTAGCTACAACGGAAAAGGATACTTATTGAGTGGTGATGGTGACGATCATGGTCCAATGCCGACAGGTGAAATGTGGGAATATGATCCAACTGATGATTCCTGGACGAGTCGTACGCCTCATCCTGGATCAAGTAGATGGGCTCCTGGATCATTTGTAGTAGATGGAACAGTTTATTTCGTTTTTGGTTGGATTAATGGTGAGAATTACGAAGACATTTGGGGTTATGATTTAAGCCCTGACGTTAGTAATAATAACATTATAGAAACGGACATAAAATTATTTCCAAACCCGGTTTCCAATAGATTGATTGTCGAAACGAATGAAACTTTTGATACTTATCGAATCATTGATACCAGCGGAAAATTGGTTGCTGAAGGAATCTGGGATAGCAATGAAATTAATGTGTCTGAGTTGATGAATGGTGTTTACTCGATTCAATTCTTTTTAGGCGAAAAAAGCAAGACTAAGAAATTTAGTGTTTTAAAATAGATCTGAATCTAAATGATGAGTAGCATTTACTGTTTTTTTTTAAAAGCTAGAAGTTACTCATCATTTTTTCTATTTATTTTATCAACTCTTCTCGACTGAACGCTAGCTTTGAGTTTTCATCTGGCTGTAAATCTTTACTGATTGTAAAAATAAAAGTCGCTCCTTCTCCCAATTCTGATGTTACCCAAATACTACCTTTATGTCGCTTGATTACCTTCTCACAAGTTGCTAAACCCATTCCAGTTCCATCTGCATTTTGCTTTGAGTAACTTTTCACCATTGGAGTGAATATCTTCTCGATGATGTCAGGCTCCACTCCTACTCCATTATCTGCAATACTGAATTCATAATATGCTGGTAATTCTCGATAAGAGATTTTAATTTCTAAAGGAATATCTGGACGTCTAAATTTAATACCATTGGAGATGATATTTTGAAAAACCAATCCAAGCTCAATTTTAGATCCAACGATTTCAAAAGGTAGTTTTTTGATAACCATTTTTGTTTTTGAATCTACAATTTGTTGTTGCAACTTGAGGATGACATTTTCTACAAAAGGTAGCGTTTCAAAAGATTCAAGATTCTCAATTTCATCTGAACGACCAATTTTTGCATGATTTAAAACGGAGTCAATCTGATTTTGGAGTTGTTTAGATCCTGAGATTATGAAATCCAAATATAACTGATGATCCTTAGACAATGTAGTTCCAATATCTTTTTGGAGGAGTTGTCCAAAACTTAAAATGGTACGTATTGGTTGTTTCAAATCATGAGAAGCAACGTGTGCAAAATGTTTTAAATTTGCATTTGATTCAAGAAGTTCACCTTCCTTTTTTTCTAGTTCAATTTTATTTTCTTTTAAAAGATTTCTTTGGTGATTCAATTCTTCAATAATCAATCGTTGCCCTTTATCGAAAATAGCTACGCAACAACCTGTCAAAATATGAATGAAAAATGAAAGTACTAAATAATAGGTTGCATCATAATCAGCAGTAACTTCTCGATAGGAAACCACTGCATTTATTTCTAGGTAGTACATCACAAAACTTGTAATGGTAATAAGCAGCAACCAGAAAAAACCATATGCTCTTCCTGCAATCAAAAAACCCAACATGGGTACAGCACATAAAGCTAGATAATCATAGGAATAAATACCGCCCGTTGTGAGACTAAAAGGAAAAAGCACCAAAAACAAAAGTAAGAGAATTAAATTCCCACTTAAGACAAACGATCCCCATTTTTTGAATACAATGAGTAAAATCGATAAGCCAGCAAAACATAAAAAGTGTGGGAAATCATTTTGGTCGAAACAAAACGTACATAGAATTTCTGAGAAAATCACGTTGATGATGAGAAATAAGTGAATACTAGAGATAATGCGCGCACGCCAATAGACCTCTTTTGGAGATTTCAGTTTCTCAGGGATAAAGAAATCAATCATTATATTGAATAAAGATTTCATATTCCTAAAAATGCAATATCTAAGCCAAAGAACTTCCTAAACTTTATAAATTATAAATTCTCAAAAAACACTAATATTTGTAGGACAAATAAGATTGATTCACAATGATTTATAAGCAATGGAATTGGTGTAATCGTATCATTAAAATTCACCTTCGCCACCACCGCCATTATATCCACCTCGACGACTTCTTTGTTTGCGCTGATTAATACGGTAATTCAGATTTAAATTGAAGGTTCGACTTCTCCATTGGAATTCTCCTTCCCGAAAAAAATTGTCACCGAATTGTTGATATCGACGTTTTCTGGAATTGAACAAGTCACGTATACTTAATGTTATGGTTGCGTTTTTACTTTTGAGAAAATCCTTGCTCCACCCAACATCTACACTTGTGATCGATTTGTTCTTTCCTTGCACTGTCACTCTAGGCGCTCTATAGTTGGTTCTGATTTGAAGATCAGATTTCCAGAAACTTAACTTTGCTGATAATCTTGAGGTCCAGGTGAATGCATCTGCTTCAAAATTGTTATTCAAATTGGTGCCATCTGTAATAAATCTAAACGCGTTGATATTCCCATCCAATCTCAACCAATCCAAAGCAGAATAGGAAAAAATCAACTCAGCACCCAGATCTTTTCGCTCCGCTAAATTTTGTGGCTTCGTCTCCGTAGTTCCGTCATCAAAAACAACTTGAATTCGCTCAATGGCTCCTTTAGTGTGGCGATAGAAAACACCTGCAGTTAAAGTCGCTTTTTCCCAAAATCTTAAATAATTTAATTCATAAGAATCGGTATATTCTGGATTTAAATCTTCATTTCCACTAAAAAAGTTTCTCCGATCACTCAACGTAAAGAATGGATTTAAAGACCAAAAACGTGGTCGTCTGATTCTTCGACTATAATTGACTTGCAGTTTATTGCCTTCGCTAATTTCATAATTCAAGAAAGCACTTGGAAAAAGATTAAACGTATCTCTATTGTTAATTTTATTCGTTTGTTTTAGTTCCGTTCTGATATTACCATACTCTCCACGCAATCCTACCTGATAACTGAATTTTCCAAATCGATTTCCATACTGTCCATATGCCGCATAGATATCTTCATTGTACACAAAATTATTGCTAATATTGGTATCGTTGATCCATACGCCACCGATTTTATCTTCTACTAGATAATCATTGGTGATAGTGCGAAATGAAGACCTCACCCCAAATTCATATTGATGATCTTTACCCAATGGTTTTACATAATCTGCTTGTGCCAACCATTGCTTACTTCCCTCACTGTTGTTAGTCCGTTGATCCAATTCAAAATCCGGAATATCAATTTTAGAATCAAAAATCTCGGTAAGAATGGAACCTTCTGTTTCTAAATCATCTTCATAACTTCCGGTGATATTCAAAACATGATTTCTTGATGAAAATTCTTTGCGATAATTAAGACTGTATTCCAACCCACTTTCATTTTCGAATTCATCATCTGTTCGATCTGTGACCCCAATCAAATTTTCCGGAAAGGAAAAATAATAGTCATCATAAATAAGCGACCCAAAATTTTCTTCATCTGAAATTTTATATTGAATGGCACCGGTCAAAGTTTCTTTTTCTTTGATGTAAAAATCGATCCCTCCTCTAAAGGTATTCGACAAACTTTTTCGTTCTATATCTCTGGTTTGATCCGTGATAAATAAGGTATCGTTGACATCTAATTCTTGATAGATAAATCCACCTCCTGGATTGGTTCGATAATTCAAACCATATCCTGCAAACCAATTTACTTTTCCTTTTCGATAATTTAAATTGAGACCGATACCAGCTCTTCCAGGATATCCACCACTGATATCGACAGAACCATTGAATCCACTTCTTTCTTCTTTTTTGAGAATAATGTTGATAATTCCAGACATCCCTTCTGCCTCATATCTTGCAGATGGATTGGTGATCACTTCAATTTTCTCAATCATGTTGGCTGGAATTTGACGCAGACTATTGGCATTATCTGCGCTTGCCAAATTGGAAGGTCGCCCATTTACCAAAATTCGCACACCAGAACTTCCTCTTAAAGAAACTTCTCCTTCAATGTCAACGGTGACGGATGGAACATTATCTAAAATCTCTTCAGCGGTACCACCTCTGTTTGCTAAATCTTTTCCAACATTAAAAACACGTTTGTCTAAAGAAAATTGGGTTTCACTTTTTTCAGCACGTACTTCTACTTCATCCAATTGAATTCCATCTTGACCTAATTCGATAATTCCCAAATCAATTTCACGGATTCCTGAACGCATTTGTTCTTTGTCCAATTTCACTTCTTCGATTAATTTTCTTTCATAGCCGATAAATTCAATAACAGCATACATCCGAAATCCTGTTGCTTTGATATCGAACCTTCCATTTTCGTCACTTAAATTTCCACCCACCACTGAAGAATCTCGTTTACTAAAAAGAGAAACCGTTGCAAATTCTAATGGAGCATTTGATTGTGCATCCACTACTTGGCCTTTTACTGTGATCGCTGGTTTTGCTCCTCCTGGTCTTCCACCTGGTCGACCACCTCTTTCTTGCGCTACGGACATTTCAGCAATGCACACGGTGCAAATCAAAAGCAACAATATTTTTTTCATAATCAATTATTAATCAGTGAAGATAAGGAGAAAAGAGGTTGGCTATTCTAAATTTCAATGTTAAAAACGCAAAATAATTTGAAGTAAAGCTAACATATAAAATAAAGAATCGTTTACCTATTAACAATCTTTCACATATTAACTTTACTTTCAATATAATTGTAACACCAAAAAGCAGATCATGAAATTCACCAATATTTTAACCTCATTTTTGATTATTTCTTTTGCTATCTTTTTTGTTTCATCTTGCGAAAAGAAAGATGAAATTATCCCCGACGATCCATTTGAATTGGAAGGTACTTGGACTTTGACTCAAGTCACGACAAATGCTCCATTGCTTGGTGATTATACAGATGCTGAACCAAACGGCAATGTTATATTTAATGAAGATGGAACTGGAAGTGCCAATTATTCTTTTGATGCAATCGGTTTATTGAGTCAAGGAGTGCCAGTCAATCGAAATGATACCTTTTCATGGATTAGAACTGGGAACGTGATTACCTTAATCGCATCAGATGATGAAACGACGGAATGGACCATTGTCAATGAATTCAATAATGATTTTCAAGTCACATGGACGCAATCGGTTTCAGGAGTTGATACAGTTGATTTTCATGCATTTATGACAAAATAATTGTCAATTTTTCAAACATCTTATAGCTAAGGAAAGTGAATTTCCACCTGAAAAGGCTCGATTCATTGAAGTCGGGCCTTTTTTGGTCGCTCTATTCAATAGTAAGCACATAGAAAATACCGCATTTCTTAACTTTTGAGTAATTTGCGGGCTTAAAATCTACAATCATATGTTTCTATTATTTGGTTTCTTTTTACTATCAATTGGTTTTTCATTTTTGTGTTCTATACTTGAAGCCGTATTGCTCAGTATCACACCTGCATTCACGCAACAGAAGTTGGCAGAAGGCGGTCCGATAGGAAAAAGTTTAGAGAAATATAAAGCAGAAATTGATCGTCCTTTATCTGCTATCTTGAGTTTGAATACGATTGCACATACTGTTGGAGCAATTGGAGTTGGAGCAATGGCAGGAGAAGTGTTTGGAAAAAATTATTTAAATCTTGGGACATTACCTGTTATAGGTGAACTATCTATAAGTTACGAGTCAATTATCGCGGTAGTGATGACATTGGCTATTTTGATCTTATCAGAAATAATTCCTAAAACACTTGGTGCAAATAATTGGAAGTCATTGACACCATTCACCATTCGTACCTTAAATATTTTAATGTGGATATTAAGTCTTTTTGTATGGATCAGTCAATTGATTACAAAATCAATGAAGAAAAATAAAGGCGAAAGTGTTTTGAGTCGTGCGGATTTTGCAGCGATGACTCAAGTTGGATC
The DNA here is from genome assembly GCA_937928575.1 of uncultured Saprospiraceae bacterium. Classification (GTDB taxonomy): domain Bacteria; phylum Bacteroidota; class Bacteroidia; order Chitinophagales; family Saprospiraceae; genus CALDGQ01. The sequence continues at coordinate 7,043 of CALFWW010000085.1, forward strand.
TGAAAGTGGTGCATTGGATAAAAATGAATCCAAAATAATTAAAAATTTGTTGCGCTTTCAAACCATCAAAACAAAGGACATCATGACGCCCCGTACTTTGATGAAGGCAGCTAAGGAAGAACAAACGATCGGTGAATTTTTTGTGGAAAACAAGCAACTTCAATTTTCAAGAATTCCTGTTTACGAAAATAAACTAGATGATATCACTGGCTTTGTATTGAAAGATGATATCTACAAGTTGATGGCAGAAGATAAACCAAACATCAAGCTGAAAGAAATCAAGCATGAAGTCATGGCCGTCAACAATGAACAGCCGCTTCCTGAATTATTGGACTCTTTATCTCACCGTCGCAAGCACCTAGCTGTTGTGGTCGATGAATTTGGAAGTGTGTTGGGTGTTATCACTTTAGAGGATGTCCTTGAAACTTTACTTGGATTAGAAATTATGGATGAGTCCGATGCCGCTCCTGATCTACAAGCTTTGGCTCGTCAGAAATGGGAAGAACGGGCTAAGAGTTTGGGGATGATTGATTAGACCGTTGTCCGTCTTCCGGTCGCATAGCTATACTTGCCTGTCTGTTCTGGCGAACTGCCACACAGGCTTTCCGTTTTCCGTTGACGACCAATCGTGTGTAGAGTCGTCAACGGACAACGGAAACATTACAAAAACTCAAATTTCTCCGCATCAAACAATCCCTTATCACTCATTTTAATTTTCGGAATTACCAACAACGCCATAAAAGATAAAGTCATAAACGGAGCCGTCAGTTGACAACCCATTTTTTTGACGAACTTATCGATATCTCCATACATCTTTCCAATTTTCTTAGCCGGTAAATCACTCATCAATCCAGCAACAGGTAGACTAATCACATGTTCCCCTTTTGGCGAAATAGCGGAGAGGCCTCCTTTGTTTTCTACCAAAAGATTGGTGGCTTTACACATCCATTCATCACTCGTCCCTACCACTATAATGTTATGAGAATCGTGTCCGACTGTGGAGGCAATCGCTCCTTCTTTGATATTAAAGCTCTTAATGAATCCACTTGCAATAGGTGCTTCCGAGTATCGATTGACCACACTGATTTTAAGGAAATCTTCTTTTGTGTTTGGTTTCAATAAGCCGTTGTCAAGGATTACTTCTCCTTGTATCTTCTCTGTTATCAATGCACCATCAATAGCATGAATAACATTTACATTTGGATTGTCCCCTTTTAATTCAAAGTCTTTTGGAGATTTCTTGCCGATATTAAAGTTGTTGACGATAGGATGCTTTCGTTCTTCCAGAAAAGATTTTCCATTTTTAGCCACCAATTCTCCTTCGATGTAAGTTTGTTTAACATTGAATGCACTGATGGAGTCAACCACTATAAAGTCAGCCTTATCCCCTACTCTCATCAGTCCGACATCCATTTTATAATGCTCAACTGGATGAACACAAGCGATTTTTAATACATCAAAAAAGTCATATCCCAATTCCATTGAACGAACGACCAACTCATTGATATGACCTTCCATTAAATTATCTGGATGCTTGTCATCACTGCAAAACATCAATTTGTCTGGGTGGGTTTTAATCAACGTGTGAAGTGCCTTATAATTTTTCGCAGCAGATCCTTCGCGAATCAAAATCTTCATCCCATACTTCAATTTATCCAAAGCCTCTTCCAACGTGAAACATTCATGATCGGTGGAAATGCCGGCAGCAATGTAATCTTTTGCTTGCTTCCCTTTGAGTCCAGGTGCATGTCCATCAATTGGTTTTCCACTCTTTTTCGCAATCGCAATTTTTTCTAACACTACTTTGTCTTTGAATAATACACCCGGCCAATTCATCATTTCCGACAAGTAGTAGATATCATCTGATTTCAATAATTCTTCGATATCAGCAGCGGTCACTTCCGCACCAGCAGTTTCAAAATCAGTAGCGGGAACACAAGAGGGAGCACCGAAATGAAATTTTAATTTCGCATCTCGTCCATTTTCAATCATGTAATACACGCCTTTCACGCCCACTACATTGGCAATCTCATGAGGATCAGATATGGTTGCAACGGTTCCATGCGTCAATGCTATTTTAGCAAATTCGTAAGGGACCACCATAGAACTTTCAATGTGAATATGTGCATCTACAAATCCAGGTAATAGATACTGATTGGGTACATCGTCATGTTCGCGGATGGCAGTAATTTTCCCGTCTTCGATGGATAAGGTTCCTGTGTAAATTCTTCTGTTGAAGATATCGATGATCCGACCGGATACTTTGTTAGTGTTTTTCAATTCGTATGTTTTCTTATGTTTAAAATGTGGGTTGAAGATACGTATTTAGGATTAAAACCCTTAAGAGGTAGGTTGTTCAATTTACCCCAAAAGAGTTGTTTAAGTTTTGGTACTCAAAATTTAGATATTTTCTGAAAATTTTGGTTAAAAATAGCTTGCTTAATTTGTAATTGAATTCATAACACGCTTGTCATTCTGAGAAGATAAAATCCTATTCGGATTACTAAATGGAGAAATGACAAGAAATCATTATAGCGAATGAGGTTAACGTAACTGCCATTTTTAAATGGCATTCTCAAAATCGCCAACTGAAGTCGGCGGTTACATTAACAGTCCTAAAATTAATTCTTGTCATGTGTAGCGAAGTATTGATGATAATCAATACGAAGTCGAAGAATAAGCGTGTCCACTTCCTAGAATTTCGACCGTGCATTGAGTGTTGATTATAGAGATAGTGGAGAAATATATCTCTAGGAGTAAATCTCATTCTTGTAAATGAATTGTTGTGAAACCTGCTACGCCCCTGTCTGTTCTGCGATCAGCCAGACAGGCCTTCAGGGCTGGACGAGTATGCGTTTACTACTTGGGACGATGCCTTAAGTTATATGCTTGACCAAATTTAGGGTGCAAAGAGTCATACATAAATAACTCGGTATTTTGCACACCTTACCTTAAGGGTAATAAAAAAACAGGCGTGAGCTCGTTCTTCACGTGCTCACGCCTGCCTTTAAAATACTATTTACTGACTACTGCCTTTACTTCTTCAAAACCTTCTTTACCAAATCAGCAGCTTCTTGTAACAATACAGCTGAGTGTACTTCTAATCCTGACTTGTCAATCAATTCTTTTGCGATATCTGCATTGGTACCTTGTAATCTTACGATGATTGGTACTTTGATATTTCCGATATTCTTGTAGGCATCCACAACACCTTGTGCGACACGATCACAACGAACGATACCACCAAAGATATTGATCAAGATTGCTTTCACAGCTGGATCTTTTAGGATAATACGGAAAGCTTGTTCCACTCTTGCAGCATCCGCAGTACCCCCTACATCTAGGAAGTTGGCAGGTTCACCACCCGACAATTTAATAATGTCCATTGTTGCCATTGCCAATCCTGCACCATTTACCATGCAACCAACGTTTCCATCCAAGTTGACATAATTTAAACCGAATGCTTTTGCTTCTACTTCTGTCGGATCTTCTTCAGAGGTATCTCTATACGCTGCATAATCAGGGTGACGGAATAATGCATTGTCATCTAAAGTAAATTTGCAATCAACTGCTATAATCTCGTCATTTCCAGAATGCAAACAAGGATTGATTTCAATTAATGAAGAATCAGAACCGACAAATGCTTTGTATAATTTTGCGATAAATTTTGTCATATTTTTGAAAGCGACACCGCTTAGACCCAAATTGAAAGCAATTTTTCTCATTTGAAATCCTTGTAGACCTAATGTTGGATCTACATATTCTTTGTGTACTTTCTCTGGTGTCTTTTCAGCTACCTCTTCAATGTCCATTCCGCCTTCGGTTGAGTAGATAATGACATTTTGCTTACGCTCACGATCCATCAAAATGGACACATAATATTCTTTACAGGAATCGAAAGTCGGCTTGAAGGAATCTTCCGCTATTAAAATCTTATTCACTTTCTTTCCTGGACCTTCCAAACCACCTGGAGTCTGTGGCGTCTTCAACATCATTCCTAAAATCTTCTTTGCATTGGTCTGAACTTCAGTCAGATTTTTGGCCAATTTAACACCACCACCTTTTCCACGTCCACCTGCATGAATTTGAGCTTTCACTACAACGACATCCGCATCTCGCATTTGCTGTAATTTCCCATATGCATTGATTGCTTCTTCTAAGGTCTCAGCAACATATCCCTCTTGTGTTGGGACGCCGTATTCCTTTAAAATTTCCTTACCTTGATATTCGTGTAAATTCATTTTTTGTCTTTTTTAATTGGTAACAAAAGTACTTTAATTTTTAGATTTCAAGAAAGAATTATTAGTACGAATAATAATTCTTTTGGAGAATAAAAGTTCTGAAAGAACGCTTTAATTTTATTTATGATTTCTTTAAAAAACCTTTAAGAGACTTTAAGGAATCTCAATACTATCTTGTGGATAAGAAATTTATTAGTTAATCAAAATGCACTAAATGTCATAGTCTACACCCATGTTTTATTAGAGATCAACACCCGTATTCGTACAATTAATAGGATGATTTTTTTCTCCTTTTTAATGTTACACCCATTTTGATTGGCAATAAATTCAGACTTTTTATGAGAATTTAATTTAGCTCGATACGTGACGACTTTCAGATCGCTTCTGGAAGTCGTCTTTTATATGAATTGTACTCTAAAATGGTGAACATAATTCGTATTCGTTCATTGACTACATGAACATGTGGTTAATGACTTCAAAGACTGTGATTCTATGAAAATTTTTGCCACCAATGAAATAAACTAGAGATCAAATACGTCCTACTTGCACACTATATATTTTTCAATAAAACCAACATTGCCTATTCAACGAATCTTTACATTTTGCTAACTAAAAACTAAGTATATATGTCAAGGTTCGATCTGTCTTCCATTGCCGTTTTGTTACTCCTCACACTCACTATTTTCTCTTCTTGTCGGAGAGACACCGATGTATTGTTAGATAATAACAATGACGCTTCTTCGACAACAAGCACCACAAAATCTTTTGCCAATGTCGATCCTTCATTATGGCCTTACTTTCAAAGGTTTGAAGAACAAGCTGCACTCAGAGGATTATCCATCAATCTCAATGAATTGGAATTGACGGGTGATTTAGAAGATTTACCTGGTGAGAATGTAGGCGGGCAATGCACTTGGCATTCTAATAACCCAAATCATATCACGATCGACGAACCGTTATTCAATGACTTATCAGATTTGTATCGGGAGTTTATTATTTTCCATGAATTAGGACATTGTGTCTTGGATCGTGACCATCGGGAAGATGCGGATCAACATGGAAGCTGTATCAGTTTAATGAGAAGTGGATTGGGCGCTTGCCATGACAATTATACCAACAATACCAGAACAAATTATATCAACGAGCTTTTTAATCCTAATGAATTTTGAGCGGTGTACCTTGAGAGCCATCTATAAAACCTCTCTGAGAGCTATCCCTATTAATGTCAATTAGAGAAATTTAAAATTTTATCTTTTCATTATTATTATTATTATCTCGTAAAGTTCTCGCAGAGGTA
>CALFWW010000086.1 GCA_937928575.1 uncultured Saprospiraceae bacterium
GACACGTTGTTGATCGAAGCAAGTTGTAATCCACAAGATACGGTCACGCAATATATCACGGAGACGAATCAATACGGCTGCGATAGTTTCATAACAATCGTAACGAATTTGTTACCAGAATCGGACACGTTGTTGATCGAAGCAAGTTGTAATCCACAAGACACGGTCACGCAATATATCACGGAGACGAATCAATATGGCTGCGATAGTTTCATAACAATCGTGACGAATTTATTGCCAGAGTCGGACACGTTGTTGATTCAGACATCTTGTAACCCACTTGATACAGGTGAATTTGTAACTATAGTACCAAATCAATTTGGTTGTGACAGTACGATTACGACTTACATTAATCTAGCAGAGAGTTATAATTTCACCTTTTCAGGAAGTTCTTGTAATCCTTTAGATACGGGAACTGTAGTTGATAATTTCATAAGTGTGTTAGGGTGTGATAGTATTGTTACGACCTACACGGCATTTTTGGAAAGTGATACCTTGTTAGTGCCACTTACCACTTGTGATCCGAATCAGGTGCCATTGGTTGAAGATGTTTACATAAATCAATTTGGATGTGATAGTTTGGTGCTTACGACCTACGATTTAATTCTATTAGACACTACTTACACGATGGAAGGGAGTTGTGATATGGCGCAAGTAGGTCAATTCATAGATAATTATACAACTCCTGAAGGCTGTGACAGTGTCGTTGTTCATACGATTTCATTTACGTCAATAGATACGACTTATTTGCCAGATGCGATTACGTGTGTTGCAGGGGATGCAGGAACAACAGAAACGCCATTTGTAGGAACGGATGGTTGCGATAGTTTAGTGATAGGAACGTTAATTTACGAGCCAATAGATACGACTTACATAACGGATTCAAGTTGCGATATGAGTCAGGTAGGAGAGATGACTAACACGGTAGTTACATCAGAAGGTTGTGATAGTACAATAGTCATTACAGTATCCTTTGCTTCAGCGGATACGACTTATTTGCCAATGGAAACAACATGTATCTCTAGCAATGCAGGAACAACGGAAACGCCATTTGTAGGAACGAATGGTTGCGATAGTATTGTTGTAGAAACCTTTATATATCAACCTATTGACACTACATTTATTCTGGGGAATTCTTGTGATCCGATAGATGCAGGAGTGTTTTCAAGTACCTTTCAAAGTGTTGAAGGTTGTGATAGCATTGTTGTCGAAACTATAAATTTTGTAGATACTATTTTCAACTCTGTCAACATAGTGAGTTGTAATATAGTTGAAGAGGGAATGGATACGACATTCTTTATTACACCACTTGGATGTGATAGTATTGTCTATACCAATACTACTTATAGTCCTGGCTACTTGAGTGTAGATAGTTTGACAAGTTGTAATCCACTTGATACAGGAACCATTATCAACTTATATCCTGATATAAATGGATGTGATAGTTTGGAATTATTTGTTACCACACTATTAGAGGCTACGGAAGGGGCTGTGATGGAGATGACCTGTGATCCAAATGAAGTCACATTTCGTACAGATACTTTAGTGAATTATTTTGGATGTGATAGTTTACTTCATGTAATTGTAATGTTATCACCACCATCAACAAGTTATGATATTGGATATACTTGTGATCCAACAGAGGTGATGGCGGATACCGTGCAAACAATGAATACCATGGGATGTGATAGTTTCATCATTACGGAGGTCCAGTTGCTACAATTAAATTTAGATTTGTCATCAGATCCAATTTCTTGTGCGGATGAAAATGATGGAGTTATTTGGATAGATTCTGTTTCGAATGGGACGGCTCCATATGTTTATGCAGTAGACGGTCAATCATTCCAGCAAATTCCAATTATCGTTTCACAGGCAGAAGGGTGGCATGAGGTAATCGTACAGGATGCCGATGGATGCACATCTAGTGATTCCATTTTTATTGACGGAGCAGTTCCTGTGGATGTGGCTTTGAATCAATCTGTGGTGGTGGACTTAGGTGAAACGGTTCAAATTAATTTACAAAATACAGCCCAACTAGATACATTCTACTGGAGCGATACAGAATATCTGTCATGCGAATATTGCCCAGATCCAATTTTGACGCCAACAGCAAGTACGACTTTGCAATTAACAACCATTGACCAAAATGGATGCATAGAGGTAAGTCATATTCTAATAGGAGTACAAAAAACAAATCTTGCTTACGTCCCAAATGTATTTTCACCAAATGGTGATGGGTTGAATGATGAAATTGATTTGTTCATAGGACAAGGAATTAACAATGTCAATCTTTTTAAGATTTATGATAGATGGGGTGAGGATATTTTTACAAAAGAGGATTTCAATGAAAACATTCCCGGCACCGGATGGGACGGAACTTTTAGAGGAGAAATCCTGAATCCAGCTGTTTTTATCTACTACGCTGAATTAGAACTTTTAGACGGTTCTATCGAAATAATTGAGGGTTCAATCACCTTAATTCGATAGTATTAAAAAAATATAATAATTGCATGTTATTTGACAATCTAATATTATCTTTAAAAATCATTGATTATGAGAGTTTTAAACATATACTAATCTTATTTAAAGTGTAAAATACTTAAAAACAAGAGCTGATAAATTAACAATTCTCACCTTTGAATTAATTCTGGATCACGTCCCACCTGAACTTTTGTTCTAAGGATCTGAATTAATTTTTTTTAAAAACATTAACATAATTACATGGCATAATTTTAAGGGAATTAAGTCATAAGAATAGTGTTAATCTTTTTTTTGAATGGATTCAAGTTCTTTTATTAAACATACTATAACGAAAACGAATATTAACACGTTCCCGAACTGGGTATTCGTGTCATATATTATTGACTTATAGCGAATAAGACATTATTTTTAAATGATTATTTACATCCAGACCCTCGATGTACTTAAAGCTAAGGTAACGCATGGACATTAATTACATATTAAATATCCTTAAGAGAAGGAGGTGGCTCATACTATTGTGTGTGCTAATACCTGCTATTGCAACATTTCTATTTGTATCAAGTTTGCCATACAACTATAAATCTGAGGCAAAGCTTTCTACAGGTATTATGGATTTTAAAGGAATGAATGTAGCAGAAGATGCTGGAGGCTTTTTGCAGCAATTTCAAATTGATATGACCTTTTCCAATTTGAAGCAGTTTATGGAATCCAGAAAATCTGTCAAGTTTTTAACTTACGGCTTACTGATTCATGACTTGAATGCACTCGATGGAAGAATCAATACGATCCCGTTTCGAATTATTAAAGAAGATGAAGATTTCAATTTATCCAATTACAATACTGGTGAAATGGTGCAGTATATGGAGCGCAAATTGAGTGATTTGATGGAAGATGATATTGATGAAAAAATCGAAATGGAGATTCAGGAAGTGGCAAAAGCTTTTGAGTATGACCATGAATCCATTTTGAAACAACTGAATATTGAGCGACTAGGAGATGCCGATTATATGGGTATCGACTTCTTATCAGAAAATCCGGCACTTTCACATTATGCCATCTCTACTTATTGCGATGAATTTTTACGTTACTACGAACATCTTCAGACTTATAAGTACAAACAAGATGTAGATTTTTATACCAATCAAGTAACCAATAAAAAATCACTGCTTGATAATAAGGTTGAGTCATTAGCAAGCTATCGTTTGGACAAGAGTCTTGTTGATATTCCGTCTCAACGTCATAATATTGTAAGCCAGATATCTCAATTAGAATTAGCTAGAGAAGAAGCCAATAAAAGTATTAGTGGTCAAGAAAAAGTGATTGGTGAGTTGAACAGCTACATGCTTGAAAATAAACAAACAGAATATAATAGTGCTGCTCAAGAAATTTTGACAAGTGAAACAATGATTCGCTTAAAAAAAGAATTGCAAGAATTAATCACGCTTCAAGCAGCTTCTGAAAATCCAGCTTCTTATAACCAAAAAGTATTATTGAAGCAAAGGCAAATGGATGCAGAAATTAAGAAATATGCTGCAACACAATCGAAGGAAAGAGATGAAACAAAAAATCTAAATGAAGATCTATTGCAACAACGTATAGACGCAGAGTTGGAGCTATCTATAGCTAGAGAAGGGGTGAAATCATATGATGTTGAATTGGCTCGATTAAGAGCAAAGGCAAATAATTTAGTATCAGACGATTCTTATGTGGGACAATTAAGTTCTGATATTGCATTGTTGGAAAGTGAGTTCTTGGGAATGACCAAGGAAATGAACTTAGCACGATTGAAGTTGCAAAATGCAAATATGCCAGTGAAGTTGATTCAGACTGCAACTTTCCCTGACAAACCTGAAAATAAATTGCTTCCCATATTGACCGCATTCGCTGGTATTGTAGGAGGTACCATTGCATGTGTAGCAATTTTCTTAGGAGCATTCTTTGATACGACTTTGAACAACCCACATCAATTTACAAAATTTGCAGATGTAAGTTTGATTGGATCATTGAATGAATTGCCAGAAAAAGATTTGGACTTGAAATATATTTTTAGCACCAATGGTGAAAATCCAAATCTGGTGAATTTCAAAGAGTCGATAAGAAAAATCCGTTACTGGGTGGAATCTTCTGATGCCAGAACTTTCCTTTTTTCAAGTACCAAAGATCAGGAAGGAAAAACATTCTTGATAGTAACTTTAGCATATGCATTAACCCTTAAAAGCAAGAAGGTTTTATTGATTGATACGAATTTTAAAAACAATTCAATTACGAAGATGTCGAAGAGAGATCGTAAAATCAATTTCCTTCATACAAGATTGATTGGTGAGAACAATTTGGCGAGTGAATTTGAATCTAAAAGAATAAAAAATGAGTTTAATCTAGACCATGTAGATATCATCGGAAATTTGGGTGGGTCTAAATCTCCTTCTGAGATATTGGCTGGCAAAGATTTTAAAAACTTCATTGAAGAACTTAAAAAAGAATACGATTATATATTCTTGGAAGCTCCTTCTCTTAATAAATATTCGGATGCTCGTGAATTAGTAGAATTTGTCGACAAAATTATCGCCGTTTTCTCTGCTAAAACTGAAATTAAGGTAGCGGATAAAGCCTCTTTAGGATATCTTCGCAGCCTTGATGACAAATTCATGGGCGCCATCCTGAACATGGTAGATGTCAAGAACATGAACTAGATTGACATTCAAAAACCCTGACCATTTAACTAATATAAACACACAGTTTGTAGCTGTAACTCAATGAAAAAAAGTTCCGAAGAAAGGTCATATTGGCTGAAGTCTGGGTTTTTTTCTCTAATGGATAGAGGTTCTGTCTTGGTCTTTGGATTGGGTAGCTACCTGATTCTTATAAGGACATTAGAAAAAGAAGAACTTGGGGCATGGGTTTTATTCTTAGCAACCATGGGATTTGCTGAAGTTGCCAAATCAGGTTTGCTGCAAAATGCATTGGTGAAATTTCTATCTACTTGTACAAAGAAGGAATATCCAATCATAACAAGTGCTTCTCTATTTCTCAATTTTGTCATATCCTGTTTTACCGTCTTGATACTAGTCGCAGTTGGAGGATTTTTGTCCAATCTTTGGACCATACCCGAATTGCCAACAATGCTTGGGATATACTGCATGACTGCATTTCTAAATATACCGTACTATCATTGCAATTTTTTACTCCAAAGTAATCTGACTTTTGTCGGTATTTTCTTTAGTAATTTTTTCAAACAAGGATTAATATTTATCTACATCCTGGTTTTCTTTTTATTCGGTTGGGATATTCAAATTGTCAATCTGGCTTGGATGCAGGCATTTACTTACTTAGTAGCTTCAGTGACATCCATTACTTTTGCATGGAAATTTTTACAACATGCAAGAAAAATTGATTTCGGTTGGGTGAAGAAATTATTTCATTACGGAAAATTCGTTTTCGGAACCAACGTAAGTGGAATGTTGTATAAAAAAATGGATGTAATGATGTTGGGTGCATTAATCAATCCTGTTGCTGTTGCATTATATGACCTAGCGGTGAGGATATCCAATATGGTGGAAGTACCTACTTATAGTGTCGCTTCTGTTGTATTTCCTCAAAGTGCCCGGAAAATGGAATCGGGTGGGCCTGAAGCAATTAGAGATTTATACGAAAAATCAGTAGGGGCAATTCTAGCCATGATTATCCCATTCTTGGTGGTCATCATGATTTTTACAAAACCTATTATCTCCATTTTTAGTAGCGAATTTATGGATGCAGTTCCATTGTTACGATTGACGATTCTTTATGGATTGTTTATTCCTTTTTCTGGACAATTCGGTACTGTGCTGGATTCTATTGGCAAACCACGGATCAATTTCTACTTTGTTTTTGTAGGCTTTGGTTTAAATATACTATTGAACTATTTATTTATAAGTCGCTTTGGTGTTACTGGAGCAGCTTATGGCACACTTTCAACCTATATTTTAATGTTCATTGTGACCCAAATCGTTCTACACAAAATGTTTGCAGTAAAAGCTTATCGTGCTTTTTATTATGCATTCGGATTTTATGGAGAAGGATTTCAAATGATGAAAAATTATTTCAATAACAATCCTTCTTATTTGGAAGAGGAAATATTAGATTCTGAAAATGTCAAATAGCGATTTACTAAAAAATATCAGAGGATACGATATCCTGATCTTTACTTATTTTCCGTGGGATAATCCATATTCATCGGTATCTTTTTCTTTTGCGAAAGAATTTATAAAGAACAACCGTGTATTCTATGTTAATCCACCGTACTCTTACAAAGATGTGGTCCGTCTAAAAGATGAACCAATGACTAAAAAGAGAATGCCTGCATTTTTGAAAAATAAAATGCAGTATGAAAAAATTGAAGCATATCCTAACATTATAGCTGCGCAACCACCTTTGACGATTCCAATTAATTGGTTGAACAATCGTACTATGTACAATCGCCTTCACCAACACAATGAAAAGAAGGTCATTAAAACAATGGAGAAAGTAATCCGTGATAATGATATCAAAGACTACATTTTCCTAAATTGTTATTACCCATTTTATTTGGGAACCTTACCTAAAGCATTACAACCTGCTATCAACATCTATCAATGCATTGACGATATTTCAGGTAATGATTATACCGTAAAACACGGAAAACGTTTAGAAGATGAAGCCATTGCAAAAGCAGATATCACATTGGTGACTTCCACAGAATTGCATCGCTTGAAATCTCAAATTTCTCCTAACACTTATATCCTTCATAATGCAGCCGACATTGCTATCTTCAATAAAGCACGTGAAGTAAAATATGATCGACCCGCGGAGATCAAAGATATTACTGGAAAAATTATCGGCTTCACTGGAAATATGGATGCGGACAGAGTCGACTACGAGTTGTTGAAAAAAATTGCAGAACACCACACTGACAAAACCTTATTACTAGTAGGTCCATTGAACAACACAGAATATAAAGAAATTGGGTTGGACAAAATGCCGAACGTAATCTTTACAGGAAGCAAGAATATCACAGTACTTCCACAATACTTACAATATATGGATTGTACGTTGATTCCATTCAAGAAAAACTTGGTAACGAAAAGTATTTATCCGTTAAAAATCAATGAGTATTTGGCGGCAGGAAAAGCAGTCGTTGCGCGTGATTTTTCAAATGACATCAAGAGCTTTGGAGATGATATTTATATTGGTGAAAATCATGAAGAAATCATAAATTTGGTGGATAAAGCCATTAATGAAAATTCAGATGAGCGAATCGCTCAAAGAGTTGCTGTGGCTCAGACAAATACCTGGACAGCGCGAGTTGCGCAATTCTGGGATATCGTAGAAGACTTTCTCTCAAAACCAAAAAATGAAAACGAAACACTTGTCTTAAAAAAATAAGATTATGTACGATTACGATTACGAACATCAAAAAAATAGAAAAGTAGAACCTAATATTGAATTAAATCCAGTTCAAAAAGCAATCGAATTTGTTTTGGTTTCAATGACAGCTGCGGCTTTGGTTTTTTTCTTTTTTAAAGTGATGTTTTTTTAACAGAATTGTCATGCCAATATTACATCCAATAGAACGCGGAATCAGTATCACTTCGATATTGAGATATATTAAAAGTCCATTGGGCTACGCAATTCTATTTGGTATCACTATACTCTTTGCATTGATTATCCCATTGCTAGGATTGAAATATAGTATCATTTTGATGATCGGGGTATTAACACTACCTGCATTGGTTATCTGTTTTTTCAATTTTCAATTTGGGATGGCGATTACGTTGATCATGGCGATGGTCGCACAATATATCCCCAAACTAATTTCATTTCCCGCGGGTATTGCTTTGGATGCATTGGTATTCTTCATGTTCATCGGTCTGATTGTCCGGCAAATCCAAAGCAGAGATTGGAGTTTTGCGCACAGTCCAATCAGTGGAATGATTTTGATATGGATTTTCTATTGCTTGCTGCAAGTCTTAAATCCGTCTGCAGGTTCGCAGATGGCATGGGTATTTACAGTACGTAGTTTGGCAGGATTAATCTTTTTATATTTTGTTGCTTTATTCGCTTTTCGAGATTTGAAACGAATTAAAGGGATGATCAAATTCATGATTGGTCTTGCCGTCGTGTCTTCTGCTTATGGTTTAAAGCAAGAATGGATCGGATTCTCAGATGCGGAAATGGCTTGGCTATATGCAGATGCAGAACGATTTCAATTGATATTTCAGTGGTCAAGATTAAGAATATTTTCTTTCTTTTCAGATCCAACTTCTTATGGAGTATACATGGGGTACATGGCTGTATTTTGCATCGTCTTGATTTTTGGACCTACCAAAATTTGGCAGAAAATTTTGTTGTCCATCTTTGTTGCGATGATGATGTTGTCGATGATGTATGCTGGTTCTAGAACCCCTTTCGTCTTAGTACCGGTAGGTTTTGTATTTTATGCGATAGCCACTTTCAAGAAAGAAGTTGTGATTGCAGGAGTGGCCACTATTATTTTAGCAGTTCCAATTGTCATAAAAGGTTCTGCAAGTAATGCGGTACTTTTTAGATTGCGCTCTGCATTTCAATCAGACCTAAGTAAGGATACAATGGATGTAAGAAGTGTCAATAGAAAACGAGTACAGCCACATGTTTGGAATCATCCAATTGGTCATGGAATGGGAAGTACTGGTGTCTGGGGAAAACGATTTACTCCAGGAACCTGGTTGGCAAGTTTTGCGCACGATAGTGGGTATGTGAGAATTATGGTAGAAATGGGGTGGATAGGACTCATCATATATATGATCTTTTTGATGACCGTGATGAAGACGGGCATTTACTACTATATGCGGGTTAAAGATCCCGAGATCAAAACTTACTATGCGGCCATACTGACCGTACTATTCATGTTGGTAGTGGCCAATTATCCACAGGAAGCAATTGTATTGTTACCTACGAGTATTATTTTCTATATCATGTTGGCGATGTTGGTGCGATTGAAAGATTATGATCCTAATTTTAATCCAGAAATAGCAGCAGCATTAGAGCAACAAGAAATTTATGAAGCTGAAACTATTTCCGAAACTACCGTTCCTGAAAAACGAAACAACGAATTTTATTTTTAGCAAAATTCACTTGGGTAGCAGGTCTGGCTAAAATAATTTAGACAAAAAGCCCAAAATTAAACATCTTAGAAACAATGTTAAAAAGAATATTACCAATCATTATTTTTTGCGTATGCTGCTTTACTACAAAAGCACAAGTTATCGACTTTGATACGTTGATAGCACCATTGGAGCAACCGGAAATTCTATTTGAAGAATACCTGGTTCAGTTGGCATGGGTAAACAACCCTGAAAATAGAAAATCTGACAACCTCAAAGCAATTGCAGAAAATAATATAAAGTTAGCAAAATGGGAGTGGGTGGATAATATATTCGCAACCTTCAATTTGAATCAAGGAAACATCAGAGGGAATTTTATTTACGATAATTTGGGACAGATTATTTTGGATCCTGATACAGGAGACCCCGTACGAAATCCACAAGTTTTTTATCCTGTATGGAATCTTACAGCATCAATCCCGCTTGGGACATTTATCACAAGACCAAAAAGAGTAGATAATGAAAGAGAGCGTTTGAGAATGGTACAACTAGATGAAGACCAGAAAAAATTGAGAGTACGTGCAGAAGTTTTATCAGAGTGGGTCAAATATTCTCAAATGGCAGATGTATTGTTAGCAAGGGTAGCTGCTGAAGAAGACGCAGAAGAGATTTATACCTTGATGAGTAATTTATTCCGATCCGGAGAAGAAGATTTTGAATCCTACAATATCGCAGCTCAAGGGTATCACAATGCTCGGGAAAAAACCATACTCGTTCAAAATGAAAAGCGAATCTATAAATTACGTTTGGAAGAATTGATTGGTATCTCTCTCGAAAAAGCAAAAGCCTACCACGAACGTCGTTATCCTACACGTCGAAATTCTGTGAAAGATAGATTGAAGAAAAAGAAAAGAAATTAATATAAAAGGGAGTTCCGAATTTTTGGTGTTCCCTTTTTTTTTATTTGGATTGGATGATGAAATTCCTGAGAAAGAATTGAAACTTTGCATTGCCAGTGCACTTCGGTATCATGAGGTAAAAGGGGAGGAAAACTTGGGGATTATAAATTAAAAATTATTTTCTCAATCGCTAAAGCGCTTTCTAATTAGAAATTTAAAATATGATCGTTGTTACGTGCGCATACGTATGGGCGATCATATTTTTAATTCGCCCTCAATTTTCAATTTGAGTTAAATGAATTACTTCAAAATATTGGCTGTCTTACTAATAGGAATTGTATTGTTACGATTTGTACATTTGCAATATTCCAAGAAGTGGATCGAACCAAAGAGTAAGAAATTATCTGGAAAGTGGCGAACCATTCTCAAGAAAGAAGTAAGTTTTTATAATAAATTGACAAAGAAGGATAAAGAACTTTTCGAATTTAAGATCCAAGAATTTATAGCTAATTGTGAAGTCGTAGGAGCAGATACTTTAATAGCAGATTTAGATAAAGTGTTGGTAGCAGCGAGTGCGGTCATTCCCATTTTTGCATTTCCGGAATGGAAGTATAAAAATCTGGGAACTGTCCTCATTTATTCTGATACCTTCAATATTGATTTTGAAACAAAAGGAAAAGATCGAAAAATATTGGGAATGGTCGGAACAGGATACATGGATGGGAAAATGATTTTGTCAAAAAAAGCATTAAGGAAAGGATTCAAAAACGAAACGGATAAACGGAATACGGCCATTCATGAATTTGTACATCTTATAGATAAAATGGATGGAAGTGTGGACGGAATTCCTAAAGTATTGTTGGAAAAACAATATGTGATTCCATGGATTGATATGATTGAACGTAAACTTGAAGAAATCGCCAACGATAAAAGCGATATCAATCCATATGCTGCAACCGGTCGAGAAGAATTTTTTGCAGTCCTAAGTGAATATTTTTTCGAAACCCCTTTGTTATTAAAAAAGAAACATCCTCAGTTGTACGGTATGTTGGAAGAAATTTTTGAGCAAGATTTGATTGGAATGCACAAGAATTTTAGAGCGAAGCACAAAGCCTAAGGGAATTAAAAATAATAAATTGAAAATTAAAAATAAATCGTTGTGACGTATGCGCACGTAATAACGATCCTATTTTTAATTTTACATTTTTAATTGTGCTTCAATTTTAAATTGTGCTATACCAACGTCTCAAACAAAGTTGCATCATCATTTAAGTGTCTGAAATTAATCTTCTGATCTTCCATCCTTTTTAATAAACTTTGAAAATCAGCTGCATCCCCTAATTCAATGCCAACCAAAGCAGGACCGCTTTCTCGATTATTCTTTTTAGTATATTGGAAATGTGTGATGTCATCATTCGGACCGAGTACATTTAGAAATTCTCGGAGTGCACCTGCTCGTTGAGGAAACGTAATGATAAAGTAATGTTTGATGCCATCATGTAATAAAGCACGTTCCTGAATTTCTTGCGTTCGGTCGATATCATTATTTCCTCCACACAATATAATTCCGACATGCTTGCCTTTGATTTTATCTTTTATTGAATCCAAAGCAGCAATGGAAACCGCACCTGCTGGTTCGGCTACAATCGCTTCTTCA
>CALFWW010000087.1 GCA_937928575.1 uncultured Saprospiraceae bacterium
GATATTGGACAAAGCAGGATTGCAAGGAGCGGGTGTACTTTACTATCGTTTGGAAACTGCAGCGAATACTGCGACTAAGAAAATGACATTGATTCGATAGGCCGAAAGGCCGTTGTCCGCTATCCGTTGTCCGCTGACGACCTCACGTCTAAATATGTGAAAACGTTCAACGGACAATGGAAAAACGGACATCGAACCACGAGTCAATAAAGAATAAAGATATACTTCGAACATATATCTTTTCATGGGTAGCGGCGCTTACGACAGTAGGCGCCGCTTTTTTATAGTTCATTGTCGTTTTTGTAAAATAAGCTCAAAGTAGTAATTGTATAATTAATTAATTAATTAATTGATAAATAATTACTTATAAGTTAGATATTAGGAAGATATGTTTTGGTATTGTATTCTTATATTTTCTTTACTTTTTGTGTTATCTTAAGGCAGCTTTTATTATTGGTATCCCAACCTTTTTTGATAGAATTGGCTAAAATTATCCCAGAGTTATTCTATAATAATTCCCAACCGATTTTTTAGTTATTTGCCCCATTGAGGCATTTAAATTTAGTAGTTATTTTTTAAGAATGTCATGTTGATTCAACATGGCCTTTTTGAGGTTGTTAGGAAATCTCTTATTCCTAAATGATTTCTTAGAATTTAAATGAAAACATATGAGAATTTTCAAAGGTTCGGTATTTACATTTCTATTTGTTGTATTTTATGTACACGTAGTATTTGCTCAGCAAGTTAATTATACCGTTACTGTTACAGAAGTGCAGTGGTTTGATAGTTTTGCTTGTTTTGAGTTTGGAAATGAAGAGTATTCTGCGCTAGTTTCGTTTGACGACAATATAGATGGGACTGACGTAGGTGGTACATGTTTTCAATGTAATAACAATGGAAATTGTACGATAAATCCTAATTCAGATTTGGGGACTCGCAACAATACATGCGCGGAAACTATAAATTTAATTTTTGAAGGTTGGGAAAATGATTCAAATCCTCGTTGTACTGAGAATGGTGGAGATGATTGTGGGTGTGGACCCTCAACAGTAGCGTCTGTGAATTTTAGAAATAATCCTCCAGGTTGCACTACTTACGGGTACTTCGGGTGTAATCAAAATAACCATAGATTTTTAGCTGAAATCTGTTGGGAATTTGTTGCAACTCCTCCTACTAATGACGATTGTGCAGGTGCAATTGCGGTTGGTGCAGGAACCACTCCATTCGTATTACCCGAAGAATGTCCAGGGCCAGATATTACATCATGTGTATCTAACGATTTTAATGACATCTGGTATAGTTACACTGCCACTTGTGATCTTGCCGAAGTTGTTTTTGATACTGATGGAAGTTCTTTCGATACGGGTTTAAGCATTTGGGATGCTTGTGGAGGAAATGAAATTGATTGTGATGATGATGGAGGTGAAGGAACTCGTTCTTTAATCTCTCTAGAGTGCGGATTGTTATCTGGAGAAACAGTTTGGATAAGAATCTCTGGATTTAATGGTGCAAATGGACCAGGCCAATTAAACATAACGGAGGCCTGCGAATCTCCTTCATGTGATGATGCTGTAGTAGCAACTGCAGGTGCCAATAATTTTGAGATTACTGAAAGTTGTACTCCAGTAGACATCACATCATGTGTATTTAACGATATCAATGATACTTGGTTTGAATACACGAACAATACAAATTGCAATTTAACAAATTTAGTATTTGATACGGACGGTAGTGCAATTAGCGATACTGGTTTGAGTGTTTGGGATGCTTGCGATGGAAATGAAATCGCTTGTGATGATGATGGTGGTGCAGGATTTCTTTCTCGGATTGAATTAACATGCGTTGATCCGGGCGAAACATTATTTATCAGAGTTTCTGGATATGATGGTTCTACGGGTAGTGGGGTTTTAAACATAACCGAAACACTCGATACGGAGGACCCAATGTTCGTTGGTACTTTGCCTGCAGATTTAAATTTGACTTGCTCCGATATGATTCCAACAGCTGCCACTTTAACAGCGACAGATAATTGTACAGACCCACAAGCAGTCGTATTCGCAGAAGTTGATGACATGGGAGTTTGTCCTGCATCAAGAATATTGACTAGAACATGGACTGCTACAGATGGTTGTAACAATGAGGTTACACATACACAAGTAATTACAATCGCTCCAGATACAGAAGCCCCAACATTTTCAACTTGTCCAACTCAGGCAGATTTGGTAGTCAGTGCAACTTGTGAAGTGGCCATTCCTGATTTTGTGGGAACTGCAGTTGCAATGGATAATTGTGCAAATACTGTTATGGTAAATCAGGCACCAGTTGCAGGAACTTTAGTTGGAAAAGGCTCACAAGTTGTTACATTAACAGCAACGGACGAATGTAATAATTCAACTTCTACTTGTTTGGTTAACTTTAATGTGAATGATAATATAGATCCTATTTTAACAATCCCTGCAGATGCCACCATAAGTTGTGAAGATCCTTTGTTTGAAATGGCTACAACAACTTTTGTTTCTGATAATTTCGATTCAAATACGGGTTGGTCAACAAACACAACGGGAGGAAATGGCAATGGTGAAATTATTTTTTCAGCTGGGCAAGTGTTGATGGGCGAAGGAGTAGGTGCTGCAGGATCATCTATTGTTGAGATATGCCAGACTTTTAGTACCGTTGGTTTTTCAAATATAACACTAGACTTAACAGCATTTCAAAGTAATGCTGGTTTTGAGGGGGCAGATGAATTAATCATTACCTATGATACGGGTGGTGGCACTGCAGTCCTATTGACAGATGTTGAAGTTTGGCAAGGAGTTGATGGTCAAACTGGAGTAAATGATGGAAATACAACCCCAACATCAACTGGACCTCTGGCATTACCTGCATCTGCTAATAATGGCAGTGTAACCATTTGTATTTCTGTAGAAGTAAATAGCACAAATGAAGATTACTTTATAGATGAATTGACATTGATAGGCGAAGTAAACTCACCAACAACAGGTATGGCAACTGCAACTGATAACTGCAATCCACCAGTAATAACCTTTACAGATATGGTTGTAGCGGGGGCATGTCCAGGGGAAAGTGTCATTACAAGAACATGGAGTGCAGATGATGGTTGCGGAAATATAACAACAGCTACCCAAGTTATCACGGTAGTAGATACAGAAGCACCAGTCTTAGTCGGTGTACCAGCAGCGATGCAAATTAATTGCGAAGATGCAATTCCAGGCGACCCAGGAGTTACCGCAACAGACAATTGCACCGATCCACAAAGCGTTACTTTCACGCCAGGAACCTTAGTGTCAGCACCGAATTGTTCCGTTGGTGGAACCATCACCCATACTTGGAGTGCGGATGATGGATGTGGAAATATAACAACAGAAACACAAGTTATCACGGTGGTTGATGAAGAAGACCCATTAATTCTAGGTTGTCCAAACGACTTAGTAATTAACTGCGGTGAAGCTGATATTGAAACATCGATTAGCACTTGGGTGGGAACATCGCTAGCATCAATCGGAAGTATGTCCACCGATAATTGTGGTATTCTATTAGGAGTTAGTGACTATGTCGGCGTACCTCCTGGTTTTGTATGCGATCAAGCAAATGGTGGGTTAGTGGTAACTTTCACAATTTTAGACAATTGTGAAAACTCAGCTACTTGCACTGCGAATGTAATTATACAAGATATTACTCCGCCTGCCATCACTTGCCCGACACCTAATCCACTAGTACTTGAATGTGGTGTTTATACGGAAGCAGATGTAACTGCATGGTTAAATTTGGCATCAGGTATGGATAACTGTGATATGGAGGTCGAAATTACGAACAATTATGCAATGGGTAGCTTAGGCAATCCTTGTGCAGATGGCACGTCACCATTCGAATTAGTGGTGAGTTTTACTGCAACAGATAATTGTGGATTAACTGATATGTGTACTGCAATTATTAGGATCGAAGATAACAATACACCAACGATCACCTGTCCGGCAATAGATCCATTAATTTTGGAGTGCGGAAATTATACAGAAACAGATGTGACAGATTGGATTGCAACTGCAACTGCAACAGATGCGTGTGATCAGGACGTAACTATTACTACTGATTATGTCGCAGGTGGTTTGGGTAATCCTTGTGCGGATGGAATGTCTCCTTTTGAATTAGCGGTGAACTTCGCTGCAACAGATAATTGTGGACTAACCGATAATTGTACCTCAATGATACAAGTAGTTGATACGGAAGATCCAGTTATATTAGGTTGTCCGGATGACTTGCTTTTAAATTGTGGAGAGGAAGATATGATGAATACGATTAGTGTTTGGATAGGAACTTCATTAGCAAGTATTGGTAGTATGTCGACAGATAATTGTGGCATCAATTTAGGAATTAGTGACTATGTTGGTATTCCTCCAAATTTTGTTTGCGATCCTGCAGCCGGTGGATTATTGGTAACTTTCCGAGTGGAAGATGCCTGTGGTAATTTTGCAACTTGTACTGCAAGTATCATTATTGTAGATGACCTTCCACCTGCAATCACTTGTCCAGCTCCAAATCCTTTGATTTTAGAATGCGGTTTTTATGCTGAATCGGACGTGACCAATTGGTTAGGATTAACAAGCGCAATAGATCAATGTAACACAGACGTTACAATTACAAATAATTATATAACAGGAAGTTTACAAGATCCATGTTTGACAGGAACAACTCCTTTTGAGTTGGTCGTTGAATTCACAGCGACGGATGATTGTAACTTAACTGATAATTGTTCCGCAACAATAAGAGTTCAAGATACACAAGCACCAACGATTACCTGCCCAACGCCAGATCCTTTGATTTTAGAATGTGGTGTTTATACCAATATGGATGTTACGGCATGGTTAGGTCTGGCCTCTACAGCAGATGTTTGTGACATGGAGGTGGCAATTACAAATGATTTTGTAACAGGAAGTTTGCAGAAACCGTGTACAGATGGTAGTTCACCATTTGAATTAACCGTGAATTTCATAGCAACAGATAATTGTGGATTGACGGATATGTGTACTTCTTTAATCAGAGTTGTAGATACTACTGCTCCATCTATTTCATGTCCATCAGCTAGTCTGGTATTGGAATGTGGAAATTATACAGAAGCAAATGTAAACACCTGGTTAAATTCAGCGAGCGGGATGGATGATTGTGATACATCAGTTGAAATAACAAATGATTACGTTGCCGGAAGTCTAGGAAATCCTTGTTCCGGAAATATGATGCCATTTGAGTTAACCGTAAATTTCATAGCAACCGACAACTGCGGATTAATTGATAATTGTGCTGCAACAATTCAAGTGGTAGATACAAATCCACCAGTAATCACTTGCCCAACTCCAGAGCCATTAATCTTAGAATGTGGAATATATACGGAAACAGATGTTTCTGATTGGCTAATGTTAGTAACTGCTTCTGATGTCTGTGATTTAAATCTCACAATTACGAATGATTATGTTGTTGGAAGTTTACAAGATCCTTGCTTAACAGGAATGGCACCATTTGAGTTAACCGTAAATTTTACTGCAACCGATAATTGTGGCCTTACTGATAATTGTGCAGCAGTAATTAGAGTTCAAGATACCCAAGTACCAACAATCACTTGCCCAACGGTAGATCCATTAATCTTTGAATGTGGCGTTTATGAAGAGGCGGATATTACGGCTTGGTTAGCGTTGGCAACAGCAACAGATGTTTGTGATACGGATGTTGCAATTACAAATAATTACATAACAGGAAGTTTACAAGATCCTTGCTTAACAGGAATGGCACCATTTGAGTTAACCGTAAATTTTACTGCAACCGATAATTGTGGTCTAACGGATACTTGTAATGCAATTATACGCGTACAAGATACACAAGCACCAACAATCACTTGCCCGACTCCAGATCCATTAATGTTGGAATGTGGAATTTTCGCGGAATCAGAGGTGACTACGTGGTTGAATAATGCAAGTGCAACGGATGTTTGTGGTTCAGATGTTATTATTACCAATAATTATTTACCTGGAAATTTAGCAGGTCCATGTACCGGTGATAATACACCATTTGAACTTGTGGTGACTTTCACAGCAACCGATAATTGTGGGTTGACCGATGAATGTACAAGAACGATTCAAGTAATAGATACTAGTATTCCAGTCATCACTTGTCCGACTCCAAACCCACTTATTTTAGAATGTGGAAGTTACACAGAAGCAGATGTAAACACTTGGTTGAATTTAGCGACAGCAACAGATGAGTGTGGCGGTGCACCTGCTGTTACAAACGATTATGTGACTGGAAGTTTAGGGGCACCTTGTGCCGATGGCAGTTCACCATTCGAATTAACTGTAAACTTTACAGCGACTGATAATTGTGGGTTGACGGATAATTGTTCCGCAACGATTCAAATTATCGATACGAATGCTCCAGCAATTACCTGTGCTACAACAGTTCCATTAATTCTGGAATGTGGAGTTTATACGGAGTCTGATGTATCGAATTGGTTGGCATTAGTAACTGCGACTGATGCGTGTGATGCAAATGTTGCAATTATGAATGATTATGTAACAGGAAGTTTGCAAGATCCTTGCTTGACAGGAACTGCTCCTTTCGAATTGATAGTTAACTTTACGGCAACCGATAATTGTGGGTTAACCAATAATTGCAACGCTACCATAAGAATTCAAGATACTCAAGCGCCTTCAATTGTTTGTCCGACTCCCAATCTGCTAATTTTAGAATGTGGCGTTTATATAGAATCGGATATTTCGGATTGGCTATCATTAGCTACAGCAACAGATGTTTGCGATACAGATGTCTCAATTATGAATGATTATGTAACAGGAAGTTTACAAAATCCTTGTTTGACGGGGATAGCTCCTTTTGAGTTAACCGTAAATTTTACAGCAACCGATAATTGTGGTCTAGCAGATAATTGTATTGCAACTATACGCGTACAAGATACGCAAACGCCGACGATCGTTTGTCCATCACCGGATCCGATTTCGTTGGAGTGTGGTGATTTTATAGAATCGGAAGTAACAGCTTGGTTAAATTCCGCAACTGCATCGGATCTATGTGATACGGATGTAGCGATTACAAATGATTATTTAGTCGGAAGTTTAAACACGCCATGCAACGGAGATAACGCTCCATTTGAACTAACAGTGAACTTTACAGCAACTGACAATTGTGGCTTAACGGATAATTGTACTGCTATTATTCAGATTATTGATACGAGTAATCCAGTAATCACTTGTCCAACTCCAGATCCACTTATTTTGGAATGTGGAATTTATACAGAATCAGATGTAACTACATGGTTAGGTTTAGCAACTGCGACCGATCAGTGTGGTGGAATGCCTATCGTAACGAACGATTATATAACAGTAAGTTTACAAGATCCTTGCAATGGAAACCAATCTCCATTTGAATTGACGGTAAACTTTACGGCGACTGATAATTGTGGACTGTCTGATAACTGCTCAGCAATTATTCGAATTACAGATACAACACCGCCAGCAATTGTCTGTCCGACTACCGACCCATTAATTTTGGAATGCGGTGTTTATGCAGAAACAGATATTACAAATTGGTTGGCATTGACAAGCGCAACGGACCAATGTGATATGGATGTGGCTATTACAAATAATTATGTCGTCGGAAGTTTTGGAAATCCATGTGCAGATGGTACTTCGCCATTCCAACAAGTAGTGACTTTTACAGCCATAGATAATTGTGGTTTAATGAGTATGTGCAATGCAGCGATCCAAGTTGTCGATACCACAGACCCAATAATTACTTGCCCAACCGAGATGATTAACCTTGGTTGTAATCCAACATTGCCGACTATGGCAGATGCAATTTCGCAAGTTACGACTTCAGATATTTGTGGAGTTCAGAGCGTTAATGCAATACCAGGTGTCATTGTTGAAGATTGTGCAAGTATGCAAACATTCACGGTGGTCGTTACTGACTTATGTGGGAACACCAATGAATGCGATGTAGTGTACTTCTGGAGTACAGATACTTCCGCTCCGGAATTTACTTGTCCAACTGCTCCAGTTGATTTAGCCTGCAATCCAGTTGCTTTGCCAACTTTAGCAGATGCAGAAGCATTGGTCATGTCATTTGATGAGTGTGGTATAATGGACGTGGTTGCAACACCAAATGCGATTACTGGAGATTGTATGAAAACTCAAATATATAACATTGTAATTACAGATAATTGTGGTAATAGTGGAAATTGCGATATCACTTATATATGGAGTGAAGATCCAACTCCTCCAACATTGAATTGCCCAACTGCAATTAGTATTGATGTTGATAATTCATGCGAAACCAATAGTGCTGATGTCTTAGCAGCCATTCAAGGAAATGCAGCTTATAGCGCAAGTGATAATTGTGATTTTAATGTTGACTATAATCCAGTAATTGCAGATCCAATAACTGGTGGTTGTGCAACACAGAATACACAACCAACGATTGATGTAACTTTGGTGGCAACTGATATTTGTGATAATACTGCTAGTTGTAATTTAATTATTACATTAAATGATTTAACACCACCAACATTTACTTGTCCTGCAAATATTGTTCTGGATTGTTCAGATGAGGTCAATGATTTAACCCTAACAGGGGATGTATTGGATGAAGTAGACAACTGCTCGGATAATTTAGAAGCTACATTTACCGATTCTTACGTACCAGTCACAAATGGCTTTAATATAACAAGAACATGGACGTTAATAGATGCATGTGGAAATGAAACAAGTTGTGATCAATTAATTACAGTTCTATCTTGTGGATTGGAAATTGTAGACCCTTGTAGTTGTTATAACAATGCAACTGTATTTAATCAAAATGATGGTACAGGAGGGGATGACGGTCAATTTGAAGAAGTAGTTTCAATTACCTCAATGGGTGGTGGAGCTGTTGGAGATCCTAATTTAGAATTTGTTGTGGTTTCCAGTACCAATGCATTTGATGCAATAGGAAATCCACTAGTAGATAATGTGACTCCATTAGTTTACAATGCGATGACAATGACGTACGATGTTACTTTCTTCCATAATGATGCAGTTGGATATACAATGTCTGTACAGCAAGTATTCGACGGCGTTCCTGGTGGAGAAATTTTTACCGTAAGCAACACATGTGCTTATCCATCACCACTCATTCAAATTTCAGAACGAATTTGCAATAATGATCCAGCTGTTGATTTAATTGGAATCGATCAAAATGGTTTAGGTGCGGATCAAGTAATTTTCACCATTGATGGAATAGTAAGTACCGTTTATGATCCAGCAACATTGAGTGTTGGTTCACATCTCATTCAGATGATTTGGGATGGAGCAGCAGATAATACCAATGGAGTTGCAACCCCAGGAGGTATTTCATATCCAGGAT
The DNA here is from genome assembly GCA_937928575.1 of uncultured Saprospiraceae bacterium. Taxonomy (GTDB): domain Bacteria; phylum Bacteroidota; class Bacteroidia; order Chitinophagales; family Saprospiraceae; genus CALDGQ01. The sequence goes on from CALFWW010000087.1 coordinate 9,421, forward strand.
GTGTACAAATTGTTGAGTATACTACAATAATCGATGCAGCAGAAGCACCAACAGTTCCTTCTATTGAAATTTGTCAATTCGAAGAAGCGGTGATGTTGACTGCAGATTGTTCGACTTGTCCAGATATGGCAGATGCGATTGTCACTTGGTATTCAGAGATTACATTAACCAATGTAGTTGCAACTGGAAGTACATTTGATCCATTTGCTTCAGGTGATGTAAATAACACCGTACCTGGAATGAAAACCTATTATGTAACCTGTACTTGCGGTGTCGTCAATGCCTGTGAAAGTGAAGCAACACCTGCTACATTGATGGTTAATCCAACAGTAAGTTTGGATTTTGATGGTGTGACGGCAGAGTCTTGCCCAGGTGCAGAAGATGGAACTATTATCGTTGGTGGTTTTAGTGGTGTTCCTCCTTACACGATTAATTTATATGATGGATCAACTGCAACCGGTACTCCGGCAAGTACAACAATTGGAGAAAATCCAACAGTGTTTGACGGGTTAGTAGGTGGTATATATAGTGTTGAAGTGATTTCAACTACTGTCACTGGAAATGCATGTCCAGCCATTTTGGAAGGGATAGAAGTCCTAAATGCGAATCCACTAACAATTGATGAAGTCTTAGTTGCAAATGAAGTTTGTCTCAACGAGTGTGATGGTTCCGTTACCATTATTGCTACTTCAACAGAAGTTTTAGAATACAGTATTGATGGTGGACCTTTTGATTCCAACAATATTTTTACAGGCTTATGTGCAGGTATGCATAGTGTGACGCTTCGTTATGCCAATAGCGCTAATTGTGCTTGGGTAGAGACATTTGAAATTCTTCCTGGTACTGAAATTTCGGAACCAATAATAGTTGAGGTCATTGCTTGTGCCGGTGTACCATTAGCCAATCCGTTGACGGCAACCTGTGATGTGGATTGTGATGCAGTATGGTATGCAGAGCAAAATGGTGGAGCGCCATTATTTACAGGCGCTGAATTTGATCCGATTGCGATTGGTTTGTTGAATAATAACAATACAGGGACGTTTACGTATTGGGTGGATTGCGAATGCATGAGTTGTGGAACTTCTGATAGAACTCCAGTCAATTTGGTTATCAATGCAAATCCAGACCCAGTAACAATTATCGGAGATTTAAGTGTTTGCCCTGAATCAACAAATGATTATTCAATAGAAAATGCAAATGCAGCAATTCAATACACTTGGACCGTAGTTGGTGGAACATTAGTTTCATCTACTGGAGCTCAAGCTACGATTACTTGGGGTGGTGATGAAGAAAATCCGACAGTATCCATTTTGGAAATTGATGAAAATGGTTGTGAGACAACTTCAGTCATTTCGGTGACTATTGAGACCGATCAAACCATTGCCTGCAAAACAACAACAACCGTTTCCCTTGATGAGAATTGTTCTTCAACGATTCCAGTTGGTATCTTTGTACAATCAGCTGCTTATGATTTGAGTAGCTATGCAATTGTATCGATTGTAAATGATACATCAGGTATAGAAATAATACCTTCACTTGATGGAAGTATTACCGTCACTGAAAAAGGTGCTTATACCATAAGTGTTGAGCATCTATGTTCGGGTAATGTTTGTTGGGGAACTTTAATAGCAGAAGATAATTTAAAACCAATACTTGTATGTCCTCCGACCAAAGAAGTGTTCTGTGGTGGAGATATGAAGCCAGTATGGCCAGATGATTATCCAGTACCAATGGACAATTGCTGTACTGATTTCCCAGAAGAAAGTTTTACTTATACAGATTCTAATGTTTTACCGATAGGAACAGAGATGGTCGGATTCAGAGGAATGTTTGGTTCGGCAAATTGGATTACAACAAGAGCAGGAGGTGGAGCAGGAACCGTCACTTTCGGTGATGATGGAGAAAGTATGTCAGTGATGGGAGATGGTATCGAAGACATTGAAGGTGGTACACAAACCACAACTACTTCTTCGATTACTTTTGAAGTAGCAGGAACGGTTTCTTTCAATTTTGAATATGCTTCTACAGCTCCATTTGGAACAGAAGCAGGACAAGTATTATTAGATTCAGCCGGTGTCCTCACAGCTTTATCAGGGGGTGTTTTCAATGCGCAAAGTGGTTCCATCACAGCATTGGATGTGGCAGCAGGAAGTACCTTGTTACTGGATGCAATATCTGTAGTCGGTCAGACCGGTGGAACTTTAACCGTAACCGACTTTTTATTCACAACAGGAGAGCAGATTACAAGTGATTCTGCCGATGAGTGTGGAGGAATGTTGTTAAGAACATGGACGGTAGTAGATTGTTGTGGAAATGAAAGTGAGGCTTGTACTCAAGTCGTAGCCAGAATCAGACCAGGAGTGGTCAACTTCCCGGTAGATATGGAACTACAATGCAATAATGACAACAACCCATCAACAGATCCTGCAGAAACTGGTTATCCAACCATCGAAATAGATGGAGTAGCTACCGAAATACAAGGAAAAGTATGTAAGTATATTTCCTCCTACGCAGATCTTGAAATTCAAGGCAACGGTTTATGTGATGGTTCCAAGAAAATCATTAGAACATGGACGGTATTTGATTGGTGTACTGGAGAGATCCATGATATTGTTGATCAATTTATAGATGTGATGGACAATGCAGCACCAGTGGTGACCTGTGAAGCATCCATTACCTTATCAAGTAATGGATTTAATTGTGAAGCAGATTTCACAATACCAGCACCAATAGTAACGGATGCTTGCTCCGATAATCCAACATACAGCGTTTATTTAGAGGACGGAAGCGAAGTAAGTGTAGGTGATGTTATAAATGTTGTTGGATCAACAACCATCACTTATATTGCCATAGATGATTGTGGTAATGGTTCTGACGAATGTACCACTACAATCTTTGTTGAAGATACAACTGCACCCGTAGCTATCTGCGATCAAAATACAGTAGTATCAATTGGTACAGATGGACTCGGACTCATTTGTGCAGCGACATTAGATGATGGTAGTTATGATAATTGTGCAGATGACTTAATCATTTTGATCAAGCGTATGGATGCGGCACCAAATGTACCATTTACAGATTGTGTTGAATTTGATTGTGAGGATGTAGGTAATGATGTGCAAGTAAGATTTAGAGTTTTCGATGGTACTGGTTTTGGAGAATGCATGGTGACGGTAAATGTTCAAGATGCAATCGGACCGGAAATGACGTGCCCACCAAATAAAGATTTGAATTGCGGAAGTGATATATATCCAAATGAGGTGAGTCCAAATGAAGAAGATGGATTCATGACTTTCTACAATGGGGAGATGATTGGTTATTATCCTGCAACTGACAATTGTGGAAACATAGAAATCACAGTGGTGGACGAAGGTAGTTTAGATAATTGTGGAGAAGGAGTTATTACCAGAACATGGACTGCTTACAATCTCAACGGTGGTAATTCATCTAGCTGTGTTCAATTAATTAATGTTCAAAAAACAGTCATCTCAACATTTACAGGAGATGAAATTGCAGGTGACGATGATGATATTAGTTGGCCAGCTGAAGTGAATTTAGATTGTGTCGACTTCCAATCTGACAATGCAATTACGGATACTGAAAATACAGGAGAGCCAGAGTTGATTGGAGAAGAAGATGATTGTGCGCAACTATTAGTAGGGCATACAGATCAATTCCTTTTCAATGATCCAACTGCTTGTTACAAAATTTTAAGAACCTGGAAAGTCATCGATGATTGTGTCTATCATGCAGAAACAAATCCGAACGAAGGTATCTGGTTGCACACGCAAATTATCAAAGTAAATGATGAAGTCGCACCAGTATTTACTTGTACAGATTTAATTTTCTACAACGATACCGATGATGGTTGCTTTGGTGAGGTCCAAATGACACCTTCGGCTACGGATGCTTGTGATACACAACTGAGTTATACTTGGGAAATTGATATCCTGAATAATGGGAATGTTGACTTTACAGGAAATACAGAAGTCGATGGAGCTTATCCAACCGGAACGCACAGCATCACATGGTATGCCCAAGACAATTGTGGTAACACAGGTAGTTGTACCCATCTTTTTAAAGTAAATGATGCAAAACAACCAACACCTGTGTGTGTAGTGTTATATACCGCACTCATGCCATCTTCTGGTACTGTAGATATATGGGCAAGTGACTTTGATAGCGGTAGTAGTTTTGATAATTGCACGAGTCACGATAACTTAAACTTCTATGTATTGGATGAAGATATTGACATTCCAACACCAGGAAGTGATATCAGTACATTGCCGACGAGTATTCAATTTGGGTGCGATAATTTAGGTTACCAAAATGTGCACTTATTTGTTGAAGATGAATTTGGAAATTGGGACTATTGTTTGACACAAGTATTTGTAACAGATACCCAGTGTGTTTGTCCTGAGAATCCGGATTGTGATCCAAATGCAATGTTAGAAATTCATGGAATTGTTGAAACAGAGATGTCTGAAAAAGTAGAAGATGTGCAGGTTGATATTAGTGGAATGACAACTGGTATTTATACAACTGGTGATGATGGACTGTTCACCTTCTTCAATGTGCCAATGGGTACGAATGGCGTAGTGACACCCGAAAAAGATATCGATTATTTGAATGGAGTAACGACCTTTGATTTGGTATTAATCTCACAACATATTTTAGGGGTACAAACTTTGGATTCTCCATACAAGATCATTGCTGCGGATGCGAATGGATCTAATTCTGTAACGACACTTGACCTCGTGAAAATACAAAGAGTCATTTTAAATATCGACGATGATTTTGCTCCGAATACATCCTGGCGTTTTGTGGATACTGATTATTCCTTCCCGCAAATGGACAACCCTTTTGCAGAGACCTTCCCTGAAGTAATCAGTTTGGCGAATTTATCTAATGATGAAATGGATGCAGATTTTATAGGGGTGAAAATCGGAGATGTCAATGATAGTGTAATTCCAAACAGTATGTTAGGAAGCCAGACCAGAAACATGGATGGAACCCTTGATTTTGAAATCCTGGAGCAAGAAATGAGAAGCGGAAATGGATATGAAATTGAAGTAAGAAGTTCAAACTTCAACAAGATGTTAGGTTACCAATACACGATCAATATCGAAGGTGCAGAAATTTTGGAAGTAATTCCAGGAGCGAACACAAGTGATGATAACTTCGGAACAACGATGTTAGAAAGAGGAGTCATCACCACCTCTTGGCACAATGCAACCGCAACTTCATTTGATTCAAACGAGATACTCTACACCTTGAGATTGAAAGCAACAACGAATACAAGCGTAAGTAAAGCATTAAGCGTAAGCAGTAATATTACGAAAGCAGAGAGTTACACAGCAGAAGGTGAATTGAAAGACATCGCATTCAACTTCATGGATGCAGGCACGAATGGAACGACGAGTACGACCTCAACTTTTGAGTTGTATCAAAACCGTCCAAACCCATTTAAAGAAGAAACGGTGATTGGCTATTCATTACCACAAGCAGACAAAGCGAAAATCACCATCATGGATGTATCTGGAAAGGTATTGAAGTTGATTGAGCAAGATGCGGTTCAAGGTTACAATGAGGTGATATTGGACAAAGCAGGATTGCAAGGAGCGGGTGTACTTTACTATCGTTTGGAAACTGCAGCGAATACTGCGACTAAGAAAATGACATTGATAAAGTAGGTCGTATTTCATTACGCGACCTTCATTCATTTTATAAGAAACGGCGTTTACTCAAAGTAGTAGACGCCGTTTCATTTTTATTTAAAATAGGGATGAGTAATACAGATTGTATTCTAAAATGGGGTTCAATCTGTATAAGTAGTGACTTGATTTCTGAATCAATGAAAATCGATTGCCGAATCAACATATCACTACACCTTCAGAAAAAGATCCTGGTATTATCGTCGAGTACGGATTCTTCACTGCCGTATTGCCCGAGACTTTTTATTTCGTAACAGATTTGGAGCAACAATTTATTGATGAAGCTATGAAAGTAGCTGAACAATGGAATGCCCGAAAATTTATTCATAATTAAAATTAAAGAACATGGATAACAAACAAAAAGCAGCTGCATGGTATAGTGGAATGTCTTTCTCAGCAAAGATATTAGGCGTGGTACTGTTGGCTGGCATATTGACTGTAATAGTAGGATTTCCTACGGTTGTAGGTTTCGCAATAGCCATGATATGCATCTTTACACCCAGTGTGGTGGTAGGAGTCGCAAACACAGGAGTTTCAATGATAAAGCATTTGTTAGTATCGATTGGTAAACTGCTTGAGTGGCTATTCAATGCTATTGGAGAAATAATAAACAAAGACGACGATAATGAAAAGCGGTAGATTCTTCGGAGCGATCATCCTTTCGGGGATGGTCGTTTTATTTTTCCAACAATATGATTTCGGATCTTTACAAAATAGTTGGGCAACTACTTCAACTGCATATCTTTCTACGGTAAATGTGTGGATTATATGGGGTGTTACTTGTGTGGTCTTTTTGTTTCCTGCAGAATTGTTTCACTACATAGGACAGGTGTTTTACTTTGTGATTAGGTTGCTTACCATCGTAGGTGTTGCAATAAAAGGATATGGAAGTACACTTTCATTCGATATGTTTTGGAAAAAGAAAAATAAAGCCATTCATGGAGATGCTCAGTTTATGGGCAGATGGAAGCAATGGAGATATTATTTGAATACAGGTGTATTGTTTAAGTTTTATCATTTCATCATGATGTGAATCCAAAAAAACAATTCATAAAAAAGTGTGATTATTATTATTAATTATTTTATGTGAATTAGAATATATGTATTATATTTGACATCGGATGTGCCCAAACATCTACACCCACGCAAACACAGTCCTAAAAATTTCCAATCCGATTAAACTATTTTTTAATTCCCTTTTTCCGATAAATCTTAACTATTACAATTAGTGTAGAAGCAATTTTCGAAAGTAAAATTGGAGAATGATGAGTCAAAAAGTCATTATTAAGACGCTGAATTTTAAACGAGTAACCCGAAAAAATAATACTTTTCTTAGTTAAGGTTTTTTACACACTTAATAACTATCAGTTTAATTCCAATTGACGAGTATACCTTGTCAAGCCGACAATGCTATATCAGTATTGAGATGTCAAAACACGTCAAATCGTTGTTATTGACCCTGGATACCTATGTTCATATTTAAAATTTCGATTTAAATACGAGCGTAAGAACTGTGTTGGAATATGACAAGATAGAGTCTTGAGATTCTGTCTATAATGTGTAAAATATATAACAAATTTAACCATAAACAATAGTAATAACATGAAGAACCCTAAGAATATGATAAGGGCATCAATGTCAAAAGCAGTTGTTGCTTCCTTAATTTTTGTGTTTGCTTGTACCTTTCAAGTAAATGCGCAAAGCGTTATTAGCCAAAACGAAAAAGTGCAAACAAATGAGTTTGAACACACACTGCCTATCGTTAATCGTCGAGCATTAAAAACAAATAATGAGGTACGACCTGTGATGATAAAAAAGCCTTTAAAGGCAATGCAATTAAATTTAGCGAAGGATCAAGATCTAAGAGCTAAGTTGATTGAAATAAATAAGACACTTGTAAAAAATGGAACAAACCATACTGCGACCATAACCAATGTAAATGGTAAGCGGTATATCGAGTATGTCCCTTCTCCTAAACAAACGACAATGTCTCCTCAAAAGGAAACCATTGAAACAAATTCTAAAGCAAAAAATTAAGGAAATTATGAAGAAATTATTTACAATAATAGGCTGTACTGTGTTATTGTTTGCTATTAGCAATCATACGTTTGCACAGAATTGCACCACTGCATTGAAACCAATGAGTGTTGTTGCTTTAGATGGTGGTCCTTCTGGAATTCCAGTAACGCCTCCCGGGGCATTGAGTCAATCTAGCTCCATAACAGTTCAATGGGATCCACAATGTGGAACTCGTGCAGGTGATGGTTGTGAATTTGGAGATGGTAACTCCTTAGTTTGGTACGTAGGACTTTATGGCCAAAATTCTCCAGCTCCAAATGGAGTTGCAATGGAGTGTGGATCTGTTTTTCAAACCAATCAAGTTTGTACAACTACTGGAGCAAGAGAAAGTTTAGTAATTACCAATGGAGGTGATTACAATGGACTTTGTTTAGCGCCTAAAGGTTCGACATGTACTTCAAGTGAATTCTCTCAAATGAGACCACCTTCTGGTGGAGATATTACTTCTTGGCACACATTCGGCGCAGATCCTGCGGGCTTTTTAGGTGCTTGTGATGGTCCTTTATTAGAAACAACATTACCAGTATGTCCTGGGCAATGCTATAATGTAGTGGTTTGGGAATTTGTTCTTAATGTACCTTCTGGTTCTGGTCCAAATGCGGATGGAAGTGCTGGTGGGACTGGTGCTTTATTACCTTTCGCAGGAATAGACAATAATTTGGGTTGTGGAGAAATCGCACTATTAAGTGAGTCTCCTCCATCTGATGTCGTTCAAATTTGTATTGATGCTGCAGATGGCACTGACAATGTATTAATAGATATTCCTGTTTTGACAGCAACCAATTATATCAATGGGGATCCAGCTGCTGCTGTTTGTAACAATGTAAACGGAACAGCCTTTACAGGAACTTATCAAGCTCAACCTGAAGATATCGGTGATGGTACATTGGGTAATCCTTGCGATCCATCAGATGCTGATGCGAATGTTATTGATGCACTTCTTAACGGTGCAGACCCTTTAACTTCAACTGGAATGGTCGATCAAACGACAGGTGGCACGGGTAATGGAGGAGATGCAGGTGACATCAGTATTGCGTTAGGTGCTGGTAACTCTGCGAATGGTCAGTTGGTACTCGGCGCAAACGTAATCGAGGTTAACTGCCGTGAAGATATAGGACTTGTATTCTCAACACCTGAAGGCTGTGATGGATATACAGATCAAACACAATTTGGTCTTCCTGCTTGTAGTCAATCTGATGGAACTTTATTAGCAACGAGTGCAAAGGTTTACATATTTAATAATGGAGTTCCACTACCAAGTGCTGGAAATCCAAATGCGTATCCAACTTGTTATGCTGGTGCTTTGCCGGGTGATGGAACAAGTACATGTCCTACAAATGCAGGAGCTGGATACCCTAATAATTATCAAGCTCAGTTTGGAAATTTTGGAGATGTAGATGCTGCAACTGGAGCTGATTGTATTTCCAATTTAGTTGGAAATCCTTTCGATGGAAATGGGTCAAATCCATTCGCCTTGGATGGTGCACTATCAGGAGTAGATTTTGGTGATGGAGTAGCACGTCAAGTATCTACAATTTGTGTTGCCTACGAAGATCCTTGTGATGGCTCAAAATCAATGTCTTGTTTGAAATTTATCTCAGATGCTTCTCCACTTGATGCAACGATTAAAGCTTGTAATGAATCATGTCCAGGTGCCAGTGATGGTGCACTTATCGTACATGACGTCGCAGGTGGTTCTGATGATCCAAACTCGGATTCTGATTATACAGATGGTGTGAGCGGAATGGGTTCTTATAATATTGTTGTAACAGGAGGTCCTTCAAATGTAGGTGCTTCCTTAGCTTATCAAGGTGGCTCAACCTGGTCTTTAGGTGGTATAGCGCCTGGTGTATATACTGTTGAAATTAGAGACGGACTTTCACCGGACGATACAATCGCCCCTGATGATGATGCAACAACGGGTGCTTGCGGAGCAGCATGTACAATAGAGAGAGTAGTGGAAGTATTGGCGGGGCCAGAAATTTCAGCAACGCCAACTATAGTTCAAGGATCATGTGATGGAGTGGGTACAGCAACATTAGCAGTTGATAAATTATCAAGAGCTGCAAATGGTCAAGTAACAATAGAAGCTGGACCTGGAACTGTTCTGGGTGATTTTGCTACCCTTAGCACGAGTACGACTCCTCCAACAACTGGCTTATTTGCTGGTTGTCCTAATGATATTTTAACAGATGCTGCAGTAGTAGAAATCTGTATTACTAACTTCCAAAATACAACAAATAACTCTGGGGCAGATCTAGCCGGAACTCAGATAGGACTTAGCGTCAATGGTAGTGGAGCAATTGCTTTTCTAAGTAATGGAAATGCATTTGGAGGAGGTGGAACACTTGGAGCAGGTCCTGTTACAGCCTGCTTTGTCGCTGATGCAGGAGCTGGTGCTGGCCCTGATAATGCAGGAACTCCTCTAGGAACTATATTCGCAGGATTGCCAGGAAATGGACTCACAATTGGGTTAATTGCTTCTGATGGTTTTGGAACTGGAGACTTGTATGCTTATGATGATTTCACAATCACCATAAACGATCAAGTTTGTTCAACAGAATCAGGGATCACTGCTTTTTGCGGTGCTGCAGGTCCTGATGAAGGGGATGGTGCTGGAGCAATTACTTCAGCTGACCAGACAATAACATGGACAAGTGCAGATCCAAATGAAACCACTGCTGAACCATTTACTTATTTGACTTTAGCAGGTCCAGGCGAAAATGATCTGACTTTCGATGCGGTTGCCGCAGCTGCTGCTGGTGTTGCTGCTGGAACATCAATTTGCTATGACGCAGTTGCATATGTTCCAGGTAATGAATTCGATGCTGCAAATGAAGTAATGGACAATCAAGCTTTTGTAACAAGTTGTTATTTGGGGGTATGTTGCGAGGTAACGAGTCAGGTGTGTTTTCAAGTACCAAGTTGCTTTGTTTGCCCACCAGTTGATCCTCCAACTCTAGGAGCAGATCAAACAATATGTGTTGGTGATCCAGTTGATGCTTTAATTTCTAGTTGTGTAGAGTTGGTGATTGAAGGATCTACTGATTTTCTAACACTAACAATGGAAGAACCATGGGTAAACGTTGGACCAGATCCAGTTCAATTTTCTACAGAATGTCAAACTGATGGATCGACGGCTGCCGTTTTTGGATCACCTCAGCCTGATGGAAATACACTTACTGAACACGAAATTCAATTGGCACAAGCATTGCCCTATTGCCCAGGTGGGTATACGGTATGTTTTGATTATGCTGAAAGTACATGTGACAATGGCGGTAGTACTGGTCCAGAAAGTAATGAGCCAATAACAGTTACTTTATTAGATGCTGCGGGTGGTATACTTGGTAATGCTAGTTCTTTGCTTGAGGCATCAAACGAAGGAACTCCAGTATGTCTTGCTGTTATTATGACCGATCCTGATCCAGCTTTATGTATGGAAGAAATGGTGACTGTATCGATTGCTGCTTCCACTTGTGTTGGAGGTCAGTGTGGTCAAGCTGATAGATATGCAATAGATAACATAACATTTACTTGTGAAGCTGGTGATGTAGATCCTACGATTCTTTGGTACGCAGAAGATACTGCGATGCCAGGAACACCAGATTTGACAACTGTTATTTTTGATGCTTCAGCGACGGGTCCAAATAATGATGGAGTTGCAGATCCTGTGGCTGGATTACCTTTTGATCCAGTAGCTGGAGGATTTGTTGATCCCAATACACCAGGTGTGTATACATTGTTTGCAGATTGTAGTGCATGTGATTGTCTTAGTGATCCTGCACCTGTAACAATTACGGTATTAGAAGCAGCCGTTCCTTTTGCTTATATGGATGTATGTTCTACAGATCAAGCCACAATGACTCCAGATATTGCGCAAACAATAGCAGGAAGTTATTCAATTGCTCCTGATGGGGCAACAACAGTTGATGCTGCCACCGGAGAACTAAATTTTACAAATGTACTTTGTACGGATGGAGTGATAGCGTATACGATCACATTTACACCAGATGCTCCTAATGATGCTTGTATTGAAGAAGCAACAATTGTGGTGACTCCTCCTGCATGTCCACCGACTTGTATGGGACCTGTTGATGTTTGTGCTGGTAATCCTGACGGAGTGGATTTGTCGTTGACAGCAACTTGCGATCCTTGTCCAGACATCCCGCAATTTCAAGATTGTGCAGTTTGTGGTGAATTAGATCTTGCTGGAAATCAAGTCGGTAATGAAAATATGGTTACTACTCAAGCAGGATGTACAGTGACATTTAGTAGTGCTCCTGGTGCTACAGGTTCATTTTCTGCAGGTGCTGTGTTTGATCCTCCAGGTGGAGGTTTGCCAAGCGATGGTGGGGCACCTTTTACAACTGCTGATGTTCCTTTGGACAATACACTTCCGCCTTGTACTCAATATGAAATCACAGTTACAAGTATTGATTGGACCGTAACTCCAATGGGAGGTACTTGGTCTTCAGAACAAGGATTTGCTGTTACTGCACCAGATGGTTCAACGATAATAGAATATGTTTCTTGTGGAGCATTTGGGGTATCCTGTGCAGGGCAAATCCCTGGATCAACAAATAATGGTAGTCCAGTAAGTGGAACTGAAATGGGTCCTTTTACTTTTAGCACTGTATTAACGTCTACTGCATCTGCTTCTTTTGGATTATTTGGTGAAACTGATTTCGCAGCAGGAGGAATAGATCTGACAATTAACTATACAATTAATTATACACAAATACCATCAGTTACAGGTCAAGTGCCTGCAACCCCAATGGCAGGAGGACCAGCAACGATTACATGGTACGATATGCCGGGCGGAACTGTCCAGGGAACTGGTAGTCCATTTACTCCAGTAAGCGGAACTGCAAATGCCGAGGAAGGCATATTTGACGTAGATGTTCCTGGGACTTACACTTTTTATTCACAATGTGATTGCGTTGGGTGTCCAAGTGAGTTCACAGCTTGTGATATTACAATTAATGAAAATCCAACTTGTTCGGTTGCCGAGACTACGCCTTTAGCTTGTTTTGGTGACGCAATTGGAGTTGCAACCGCTACACCATCAGGAGGCGCAGCGCCTTATATGTATATGTGGAGCAATGGGCAAACGACTGATGTGGCAACTGGTCTAGTTGCTGGAACCTATATGGTGACAGTAACGGACGCAAACGGTTGTATGACTAGTTGTGATATAACCCTGTCAGAGCCACCAGAATTGATCTGTACAGCAGTAGAAGATACACCTGTAGTTTGTAATGGAGAAGCAAATGGAATTTCAACAGCATCTTCAGTAGGAGGTACTGGTGCATATTCTTATGCATGGGATAATGGAGAAACGACTGCTACTGCAATTGCCCTAACAGCAGGTTTACATACCGTAGTTGTCACAGACGAAAATGGTTGTACATCTTCATGTGATGTAACGATTACTGAACCTGACTTACTAATTTGTACAGCAACAGAAGATACACCAGTAGTGTGTAATGGGGAGTCAAATGGAATATCAACTGTAATGCCAGTTGGTGGAAATGGCGGCTATACTTTTGCATGGGATAATGGTGAAACAACTGCAACAGCAACAATGCTGCCAGCAGGTTTGCATACGGTCGTAGTTACAGATGCTTTGGGATGTGTGACCTCATGTGATGTAACCATAACAGAGCCTGATTTATTGGTCTGTACAGCAACACAAGTGAGTCCCGTCGTTTGTAATGGAGAAGCTAATGGAAAAGGAATGGTCTCCCCAGTAGGTGGAAATGGATTTTACACTTATCTATGGGATAATGGTGAAGTTAGTTTAGTTGCACAAAATTTAACAGCCGGTTTACATACGGTCACGGTAACAGATATATTAGGTTGTACAACTTCTTGTGAAGTAACCATAACAGAACCAGAGGTATTGACTTGTAATGCAGTTGAAGATGCTCCAGCTGTTTGTAATGGTCAGGCCAACGGGATCGCAACGGTTACTGCTGAAGGTGGTAATGGTGGATATTTCTACTTATGGGATAATACAGAATCAGGAGCTACAGCTACTAACCTAACAGCAGGATTACATACCGTAACGATTATAGATGCATTGGGTTGTACGGTAGTTTGTGATGTAACCATTACAGAGCCAGATCCTTTAACATGTAGTGCAGTAGAAGATGCTCCTGCAGTATGTAATGGTGATGCCAATGGAGTTGCAACCGTAACTGCCGTAGGAGGAAATGGGGGGTATGCTTATGTTTGGGATAATGGTGAAATGACTGAAACAGCAACTTCTCTAACAGGAGGCACGCATAGAGTCACCGTTACAGACGTATTAGGTTGTGT
>CALFWW010000088.1 GCA_937928575.1 uncultured Saprospiraceae bacterium
AGGTCGAAATTTAAAACCCGAAAACTTGCTTGATTCTTCGACTCCGTACCGATTTATTATCGGCACTCCGCTCAGAATGACAAGCAGTTTCATAACAATATGAAGCCTATTTCCATGACATTGCCTCGCGTGCCCCTCCTCCTTTTTTAAAAGGAGGAGCCTATCCGAAGGATTAGAAGGTGGATACATACGAACTAATTTTCAAATAGTTCACGCACTCCACTTCGAAATTCTTCGGTTCAATATTCGAAATTCATTTTTATAAAATTTAATTTAAAAACATGACAATACAAGAAGCCCAACAAGCTGTAGACAAATGGATAAATGACATAGGAATCCGCTATTATAATGAATTGACCAACACTGCAATTTTGACTGAGGAAGTAGGTGAGGTAGCTCGATTAATGGCAAGAATTTATGGCGAACAATCTTTTAAAACCAAAGAACAAGAAGCTTCCGCAAAGGATGATTTAGGAGGTGAAATGGCAGATGTTTTATTCGTCCTTATTTGCCTGGCCAATCAAACGGGAGTTGACTTAACAACAGCATTACAGAATAACTTGGAGAAAAAAGCGATTCGGGATGCGGAACGGCATCGGGACAACGAGAAGTTGTAAGAAGCAATATGAATGTCCGATAAAATCCTTCAACAAATCAAATACGTTTTAGTAATTTCAATCCTAAATGCATTGTTATGGAAATATTGGATTACGCCAATCGTTGACCTCGAAAATGACTTCAATGGTCCACTAAGAAAGTTTTATATGAGTCCTGAAGAATGGATAAAGTACACGTTAAATGCTATTTTAGTCGTGTTCGTTATGTATTATCCATTTATAGCGGATAAAAAATTCAAACCTCATTTACCATATTGGTTTGGGATGCCAATTCTAACAATGGTTTTTGTTGCAGCTGCTTGGTATTTGGACCCAAATGTAAAGGGGACCTATCTTGTTGAAGTGCATGGAGATGATTTTGGATTTACTTGGCCAATCATAAGGTGTTTCTTTTACTTTCCATTTATTCTTTTTTTCTTCTCGTATGTCTTAATCACGAAGATCAAGTTGAGATATCTTCTTGGAATTTTTCCGATAGGATTATTCATTGTTATAATGTTATTGATCGAGGTAGGTGGTAATCATGGGGTAGAATGGATAAATTTTAGAAGAACGGTTGCATCGGGAAGATGGTTGTTTTTTGTCACCTTGATGTTAGGTATTACTTTTATCATGATTAAAGAATCTCATGAGAGTGATGATGAAACCAGTAAATCTATTTATGATGATGAACTTTTGGATAGACCAATTTAATTTTGATCACAAAAATTTAAGAAATTAATAACAATATTTTTACATTCTTTTTCCGCTTCAAACATCCCACCATGACCAACACCTTCCAACAAATGAATGGAAGCAACCTCCGGTAAATAAGTTTGTTCCAATCCATCCTTTAAATCAAAAAGCAAATCTTCCAATCCAACTATAAACAAAACAGGCACTTTTGATTTTTTCAAAACAGCAGTTCGATCTTTACGCAGCATCATTGCATGTTGAGCAGCAATAATTCCATCAGCACTATAAAATGATGCACGAAATATCAAATCGTTAATGAGGTCTTTATTTTTCTTGGCAAATTTCGGTGCAAAAAATTTCGGCACCAAATGTTTCAATAAATCAAAGTGACCGTGCTTTTTCATGAAGTTACAACTCTTAATTCGTCGATTTTTAATGGCTGCATTATCCGCAAATGGATGCGAATGAAATAACCCGATCCCATTCAACATTTTCGAATATTTCTCAGCAAAAGCCAAAGCAACATATCCACCC
The DNA here is from genome assembly GCA_937928575.1 of uncultured Saprospiraceae bacterium. Taxonomy (GTDB): domain Bacteria; phylum Bacteroidota; class Bacteroidia; order Chitinophagales; family Saprospiraceae; genus CALDGQ01. The sequence goes on from CALFWW010000088.1 coordinate 1,827, forward strand.
ATCGAATGACCAATCATTGTACATTCTTTTACTGATTCATTGTTCAACATCGTTTTTACAACTTCCGCCATTTCCTCAATAGTCGTATCTTTAAATACATCCGATTCTCCAAAGCCTGGTAAATCAATTCGTAAAACTCGATAACCTTTGAGGTGTTTTATAAAATTATCCCACATGTTTTTATCTTCACAAAACCCATGTAACAAAACAATTGCAGATCCTACCCCATTGTCCGCGTAAGCAATTTTCTTTTCTTTAAACTGAATTGATTTCATATTGTTAATTGTGTTTTTGGTCGAACGGTTATCACTATTCTCTGAATCGTCCCGTTAGGACTTTTCTTTTTGCGATTTATCTGCGTATTTTTTCACAACCGCCTTTCTGCGAAATCAGCGACTTCTGCGTGATAAATTTCACGAAACAAGAGCTATATGTTTCTATGTTTACTTCGACTTCGCTCAGCACAAGCCTAGTATGACCTATGTGTTAAAATACGCACTCATCTCCGAAAATTCAACATCATACACCCCAGCCAATTCCTCCCAATCATAATGGGCAACAAATTGTTGGAATTCCTCCATTTTACGAATCGCCTTCAAATTCTGAGAAGCTTCACGAATTTTATCAAAAAGCTCGTCTTCATTTTTATAAAGATGATCGTCGTGATACTTTTCAGGAATATGCTGCGGATAAGCCAATCGATCCGGTAATATCGGATAGCAATTACAATAGATCGCTTCAACCACACTTCCACCAAAAAAATCTTGATTAGAAGTGACCGGCAAAATATCCGCTTTCCACAACCAGTAAGCATATTGTGCAAAATTTGAAACAAAACCAACATGTAATATCTCATTTCTAAATTCTGAAATAATCTGATTAAAAATAGGTGGTTTCTTTTTAAAAGATTCTCCTAGGATGACCAACTTAAAATCAATGGTTGCTTGTTTCAACCGTTTCAAAATTTGGTAAAACCCTTCTGGGTTTTTATCATATTCCCAACGATGATTCCACAATAAAATGGGGACATCATCGGTAGCAATTGTGTCAAAATTATTAAACTTTTTCAAAGACATTCCTAGTGAAAGTGTTTCACTTTTTTTCAAAATATGGTGCGAAAAAGTATGCGCTTTGTGATCAGGAAATTGACTCAAGAAAGGATCTATTGAATTATTGAAAGATTGATTGTGATAATCAGAATTAAAAAATATTCGATCAGCAGCCAATGCACTAGTATAGTTGATAAAACCATAATGATTGTTACGTTCCAATTTTACATCTGCATCTGTTGGCGACCAAGGGTAGGTGATTTGATTCTCATGAAAATAAATCGCCGTTGGAATATCATGCGAATGCTTTTTGGTCAGTGCCATAAAGGAAGTCAAGTCCAGCATATCGGTAGCCAGAATTAAATCTGGTTTTTTACCCGTTTTTTCGATACTTGCATTAAACCGTTCTGCTAAGGTGACTGCCCCACCGTGCATGCGCCATTTCCAATGTCGCCCTTGCATAGATAAGATATCCACATCATGTTGGGAATGTTGTTGATAACCTTCAGCCCAAGCTTTGTGGCTTCCTTTTAGAAATGGTTCAACGATTAGTATTTTCATAGAATAAGTTTAAGCAAAGCTAAAGTTTTAAGATTAATTGATCACACATACATGTCCTCTGATCATTAAACTTAAAACTTATTCTTATGACTTAAACGTAATTACGATTTCCTTTTTATTTTTACCGTCGATGACAAATCAACAAGAATCATATTCACCAAATAAAAAAGCGTTCAAGCGGTTTCTAAAAAATAAACCAGCAGTTTTTGGAGCGATTGTGATTTTGCTGGCATCGATGATTGCCTTGTTAGGATATTTGATTACACCAGACTCCACACCTGATACCAATGATCAGATTCCTGAAGCGGCATTACAGTCACCCGGATTTGCAGTAAAGATGCTGAAAGTCAAAAAAAACAAACCGATAGAAAAACGGAATATTTTTCATCAAATGTTGTTTGGAGTACCTAATTCAAACAGGCTGATTCCGATTAATAATTATGAGTTTAAAAGTGATTCCATATTTTTTGAGAAATTTTCAGGATATGATTCAAAAGGGGAGTTGGTGCAAGGAACCAAAGAAGGATTGAACATTGCGGATGTTTTCAATGCATTGTCATCGGAGAAAAATGAAGTGGTACGAATAGGTGATCAGCTCAGCTATTATGATGTTTCCAACCAATTAAAATCAGACAACATTCAATTTTTACAAAAAGAAATTGAGTCGAAAAGTATAACTAAGAAAAGTTTTTTATTAGGAACTGATCGATTCGGGCGTTCCTTGTTAAGTCGATTGATTTTAGGGGTACGTATTTCATTGATCGTTGGATTAATTGCAGTTTTTATTTCCTTGACATTAGGCATTTTTATTGGTGCTATTGCTGGCTATTTTGGAGGAAGGATAGATGATGTAATTATGTTGTTGATAAACACAGTTTGGTCGATCCCTACATTATTGTTAGTCTTTGCGATTGTATTAGCCTTAGGACGTGGTATTGGGATTATCTTTTTAGCAGTGGGTTTGACGATGTGGGTCGATGTCGCAAGAATAGTACGTGGGCAAATCATGTCATTTAGAAAAGTACAGTTTGTAGAAGCCGCACAAAGTATGGGTTTTGCGAACCGAAGAATTATTTTAAAACACATCCTCCCCAACATTATCGGCCCGGTCATGGTGATTGCTGCTGCCAACTTCGCAACTGCCATATTGATAGAAGCAGGTTTGAGTTATTTGGGATTTGGGATACAACCACCGACTCCTTCCTGGGGTACGATGCTCAATGAAAATTATGGGTATGCGATTAGTGGCAAACCATTTTTAGCGTTGATACCGGCTTTCGCAATTATGACCTTGGTGTTGGCATTCAACCTTGTGGGAAATGGATTTCGGGATGCATTGGATGTTAAGAGCAAGTAGGGATAAGTATTGCCGTTTAGGCACAGTCTCCTTTCGAATACTGATTAATAATAACTAATCCCAAAAAATACTTATATTTAATTTTCTTTAAAGTATAAACCAAAAACTGATTTAATTACATTCCTAATTCCCTTGGATAATCTAGATAATATAAAGAAAGAATTGGCCGCCAATGATGCGTTAGAGCGGAAGTTGCATTTGAAACAATTGCAGATTACCAGTCTATTGAATATCACGCAAGCTATCAATGATAATATTGAGGTAAAAGGATTGTATGGAATGTACAGTTACTTCTTGAGTTGGGATATGGGTGTAAAGAAGATGGCATTATTTGTCAAGAAAAATGAGAAATGGGAGTGTACTACTTCTTTCGGAACAGAAGATCGGTTTTTGAATATAGATGTAGATGAATTGTTGGGAAAATACAATCGGACGAAAATACTAGCAGGAGAGGAACGCAATTTCTTATCGGATGAATTCGATATCGTAATTCCAGTATTGCACAAAGAGACACCGATTTCTTATACTTTTATAGGTGGGTACGAAAACAATGAAGATGCTTATAATAATCTGAAGTTTATTACTACTATTACCAATATCATAGCAGTTGCCATTGAGAATAAACGAATGTTTAAGCAGCAAATCAACCAAGAAAGGATGAATCGTGAGATGGAGTTGGCAACGGATATGCAAGAGATGCTGGTTCCAACAAATCTCCCACGTAATGAGTATTATGAATTGGCAAGTATTTATGTTCCGCATTTGAGGGTCGGTGGTGATTATTTTGATTTTAGAGAGTTGAACAATGATCGATTGGCATTTTGCGTAGCAGATATTTCTGGCAAAGGATTGGCAGCAGCCTTGTTGATGGCAAATTTTCAAGCAAATTTTCAAAGTTTAATAACCCGACAAGATTCCTTGGATGAATTCATTGGCGAAATAAATGAGGCCGTTTTCAGGAGTACAAAAGGAGAAAGATTTTTGACATTTTTTGTTGGAGAATATTGTAAAAAAACCAGAACACTAAAATATGTCAATGCTGGGCATAATCGACCGATTCTTGCAACACAGGATGGCATTAAAACTTTAGATAAAGGAAGTACTATTATTGGATCATTTGAAAAATTACCTTTTATAGAGCTCGGAGATGTGAAAATTGAAGGCCCTGCTACCTTATTATGTTATACCGATGGGGTGACCGATATTCAAAATAGCAAAGGAGATTATTTCAGTGAAGATAAATTGGCAAACTTCGTAGCTTCAAATGCGCATCATTCTGCCGAAATTTTTAATAAGAAATTGATGCAGCAGATAAACTTATATAAAGAAGACTTAATTTTGCCCGATGATTTGACCGTATTGACTTGCAAGTTTTTATAAAATACATTTGAACTCAATATCTTAAAATCGTGTTTTAAGAGTACGATAATTTCAAATATTGAAGATATTGTCCACAGTAATTACTAAATTAATAATAGACATAATGAAAATTACACCAATCCATATCGTTTTATTTATGGTGGCCATTATTGCGATGGCAAATGCTGGATTGAATCCAATGTTTTTATTTTTCGGCGCATTTTTCTTTATTAGTTCATCTTCCAGAAGAGGAAATTCAAAACAAAAAAGAAGACAAGAACAACAACGAAAAATCAGAGAAGCGCAGGCAAGAGCACAAAGAAGATACAATCCAGTTCCGCAAAGGGATGCAAGATATCAAGAGCATATCAAGAAGGCACAAAAGCAACAAGAGATGCGATCACGGTTGGCAAAAGCTTTGCCTTACAAAACCAAAGGTGTAGAGGAATACAAAAATTATCATTACGATGATGCCATTGAAAATTTTCAGAAAGCATTAGAATATAATGACAAAGACGTTGCGACGCATTTCAATTTAGCATGCTCTTATTCGTTGACAGAGCAAGCAGACAAAGCTTTTGAGCACATCGACAAAGCAGTGCAATTAGGATTTAATGATGCTGACAAAATAAATACACATGATGCATTCGCTTTTTTGAGAGTGCAGGATAAATTCCAGGCATTCAAAAATAATGGCTATAGACTCGGAGGGATGAATAAACAAAAGCAAACAATAAAAGTAGAAAACGAAGATCAAGGTAATTTACTAGAAGATTTAAAAAGACTTGCGGAGAAAAGACAACAAGGATTATTGAGTGAGCAAGAATTTTTATTAGAAAAAAGGAAATTGCTCAGATCATAAAGCAACCTTCAACCAAATCAAAACATACTAAAAGAAAGCCAACGAATCATTTTTTCAAACGTTATGAAATAATTACACGCTCAAAAAAAACATACCATGATCGCTGGCAATTTAATCACACAAATATTAACTCCGGTTCGTACCTCAGATACGGGACAGGATGCACTCAATATAATGAACGAATTCAACGTTCGTCATTTACCAATCGTCAATAATACAGAACTCCTTGGTGTAATCACTCAGGATGATATTCTCAATCACAATGCAAAGGAACCAGTCGGTGCTTATGATCTTTCGTTGATTCGTGCGTATATCAATGACCAAGATCATATTTATGACATCATCAAATTATTGATAGAAAATCAATTGACCATCGTACCTGTCGTAGACGCAGACAACAACTATATTGGGATGGTAACAGAAAAAGACTTGTTACAATTCTTCGCCAGATCTGCTTCCTTCACAGAACCAGGAAGTATATTGGTTTTGGAGGTAAATCGCCGAGACTATTCATTGGCGGAAATGTCAAGAATTGTGGAAGGAGAAAATGCTGCGATTCTATCCAGTTTTGTCACCAGCAATTTGGAGTCTGTCAATGTCGATGTTACTTTGAAAATCAACAAGCAAGATTTGCAATCCATCATTTCTACATTTGAACGTTTCGACTACAAAGTGAAAGCGACCTTCCACGAAGATACATTTATGGAAAATTTAAAGGAACGCTATGATTCTTTTATGTCTTATTTGAATGTATGATTTCAACTAATACTTTTAGTTAAGTATAACAATATACATGCAGGAATTTTAATTGTGGAAGAAAATGGAGAATATCGATTTACTTACATGGAAAGCTATGTGAAAAATCATCCGGATGCATTCATTACTTTTCAGATGCGCCTGTTATACAAATTGTAGTCTAAAAGTGCGGATATATTTGGAAGGAAAATTTTTCGAGATCAAGGCAGAAAACGTAGACATAGCCTTAGTTACGGCGAGCCTGCCTGACTGCGCCAAGCAGACAGGGCTTTCTAACGAAG
>CALFWW010000089.1 GCA_937928575.1 uncultured Saprospiraceae bacterium
TCGGATGAACCCGGTGTTTACCGCTTCAAAGATGTCGATGGGAAAATCTTATACATCGGTAAAGCTAAAAATCTAAAGAAAAGAATAGCCTCTTATTTTGGTAATCGCGCTGACATGGCTTACCGTACGCGTGTCATGGTCAAGAATGCAGATCACTTTGAATTTACAATCGTAGAAACAGAAGAAGATGCATTGTTATTAGAGAATACATTAATCAAAAAATTCCAACCTCGTTATAATGTATTATTGAAAGACGGGAAATCTTATTCCTATATCTGTATAAAAAAAGAGCGGTTCCCACGAGTGATGATTGTGCGTCGACCGATAAAAGATGGTTCTACTTATTTTGGACCTTACACTTCAAAGACGCGATTAAAAATTATTCTGGAATTAATCAAAAACCTATTTCCACTTCGAAATTGTACCCTCCATTTATCTCAAAAAAATATCGATGCGGGAAAATTCAAAGTGTGTCTGGAATATCACATCAAGAATTGCTTGGGACCTTGCGAAGCACACGAAGAGGAGGAACCTTACAATGAGAAAATCAAACAAGTCAAAAATATTTTGCGTGGTAATTTCGGTCCGGTAAAAACTCATTTTAAAGAGTTGATGAAAACCTATGCCGAAAATATGGATTTCGAAAAAGCGCAAGACATCAAAGAACGATTGACGGCATTTGAAGATTATCAAGGCAAGTCAACGGTTGTAAGTACAACGGTTTCTGATGTCGATGTTTTTACTATTTCGAAGGATGAAAAATTTGCTTTCGTTAATTACATCAAAGTAGTCAATGGTGCATTCATCAATACGTACACGTTGGAGATGTTGCAAAATTTGGATAATGAAGAAGAAGATTTATTAGCGATTGCCATCCTGCATTTACGGGAGAAGTTTAATTCTTTTGCTCCAGAAATTGTAGTCCCATTCAAAGTTCCATTCAAGGAAGATGAGGTGAAAATTACAGTACCAAAAATAGGTGACAAAAAGAAATTGCTCGAGCTCTCCGAAAAGAATGTGAAATACTTCATGCTTCAAAAAAAGAAGGAAGCAATTGCACACAACAATAAACAAACGACTTCTGAAAAAGTGATGAATATCATGAAGGATGATTTGCAAATGGACAAATTACCACTTCATATCGAATGTTTTGACAATAGTAACTTAGGTGGTTCTTATCCTGTTGCCTCTTGTGTTGTTTTTAGAAATGGAAAGCCTTTCAAAAAGGATTATCGTCATTACAATATCAAAACTGTAGTCGGTCCTGATGATTTTGCATCGATGGAAGAAATTGTTCGCAGAAGATATACCCGTTTGCTCAAAGAAGAAAAAGCGTTACCAGACCTGATCATTATCGATGGTGGTAAAGGACAGTTAAGTTCGGCCGCCAAAATCTTGAAAGAACTCGGAATCCTCGATAAAATCACTGTCATCGGTATCGCTAAAAAATTGGAAGAAATATTTTTTCCAGGCGATTCAGTACCATTGCACATTAATAAAAAATCTCCAAGTCTAAAAATTATCCAACAAGCTAGAAACGAAGCACACCGCTTCGCCATTACTTTCCATAGAAACAAACGCTCGAAAGATTTTGTAAAATCAGAATTGCATGAAATCAAAGGGATAGGGGAGAAGACTGCAGATAAGTTGTTACGTCATTTTAAATCGGTAAAGAAAATTAAGGAGTCTTCTTTTCTTGAGATTTCGGATGTGGTAGGGAGAAGTGCGGCTAAGAAGGTTGTGGATTATTTTAAGGGCTCGGCTTGATGGCTTTACTTTTAGTGAAGAGTGAAAAGTGTAAAGTGAAGAGTGGATTGAATTTCAATTAGAAAATCATTTTTAATTTGAAAACTAAATCCACTTTACACTCTTCACTATACACTCAAAGAGCTAAGAACCTTGGTGCTTATCAATAGCACGCTGAGCAAAATCCAACAACCCAGTAGGATACAGCGCCCCTTCCTTCTTCTCAATTACCTGCCCCTTCTCATTAAGGAAAAGTAATGTTGGATATGCACGAACTTCAAAAACAGTTGCCAAATTGACTCCATTTCCTTTTTCAGCATTTACTTTATAACTTATGAAGTTTTTATCAAAAAATGCCTTAACCTTTTTGTCAGTGAATACATCCTGATCCATCAGCTTGCAAGGCATGCACCAATCTGTATAAAAATCGACAAAGACTAATTTATTCTTTCGATCAGCCAGGTCCAATAATTCGGACAAGGTATCAGAGTCTACGAAATTGACAGAATTTTTAGCAGCAGGCTTAGAAGTAGAAGTCGTTTTCTTGGAGCCCTTGCAACCCAATAATAAAAGCGCAGGTAACAAGAGTAAAATATATGCAATGTTTTTCATGAAAATTCTGTGTTGATGTAATATTAAAACGAGGCTTTCAAATACTTATTTCTAAGGGGGCTCAAAATAAACATATTTAAATTAATCTTAACGTGTTTATTTTGACTGCCTCAATATTTCTTGCAAATACTCGTAACGACGACGAACACCCCAAGCCATAATCTTACTGATTTGATATCCTACTTTACCATCCAAAAATCCAAGCTGAAGAATGTAGTGTTTGAGGAATCGAGCGGCAGGTTTAATGTTCAAATGAAACCAACTAACCTTAGAAGTTTTGGATAAATAATCTTGAGCAGACCACTTTGCATATCGATCCATTTTGGACATGAAATGATCCATGCTTTTATAAGTATAATGAATCATTTTTTCATGAAGCATTCCGACTTTGATATTGGAAGTGTCAATTTCTTCATGGACCTGTTTGTTATCATATCGACATTTATCACGTCTCATTAATCGTACTACTTTATCTTTTTGCCAGCCAGAATAATTCACCTTTTTACCCATGAAATAACTTTGTCTTCCGATCCAAAATGCATCTTCTGGAATTTCCTGATTCTGTAAAAGTGTTGTTAATTCTCTTTGTAATTCAGGAGTCACTCGCTCGTCAGCATCGAGGATAAATACCCATTCATGTTTTGCTTTTGGAATTGCCCAGTTTTTTTGATCTGCAGGTCCTGTGTATTTTCGTTGATGGACAATTGCATTTTTTTGTTTGGCGATTTCAACGGTTTCATCTTCACTAAACGAATCAACTACCATGATTTCATCACAAAAACCCAACGAATCAATGGCAGCTGCGATATTGTCAGCTTCGTTGAAGGTTGGTATGATGGCGGATAATAAGTTGTTCATTCTTTGCGAAACTTTGCGTTTTCTTTGCGATCCTTTGCGTAATAGTATGTACTTAAACTGTTACGCAAAGTTTCGCAAAGGACCGCGAAGTTGCGCAAAGGAAAAACGTAATTAGCAAATATCTCCGTAAGCTATAAAATGCGGGTTTAATAAGTCTTCCTTATTATAAGAAACAATCGAAATCTTATCCTGATTAATCACATAACCATTCGCTTCTTCCAAAATAATATGTGCAGCAGCGGTATCCCATTCCATAGTAGGAGCTAATCTTGGATACACATCCGCTTTACCTAATGCAATCAGCATAAACTTCAAAGAGCTGCCCGTAGGTACAATGTTGGGATCCCGATAACGAGCAACATAATCATTTGTTTCATCATTCATGTGAGAGCGAGAAGCAACAATGTTAATCCCCGTATTTTTCAAGTTGTTTTTCTTGGCTTTTAATTTAGAAGTTTTTCCATTTTTTACTAAAAAAGCACCACCGCCTTCCACAGCATAATACATTTCATCCGTTACTGGGACGTAGACAAAACCCATAATCGATCTATTTTTATGGATCAATGCTATGTTAACGGTAAACTCCCCATTTCTCTTGATGAATTCTTTGGTACCATCCAAAGGGTCGACCATCCAGACATAGTCATAATCTTTTCGAGTAGCATAAGGTATGGCTTTGTTCTCTTCAGAAATAATCGGAAAAACGGTTTCCAACTGCTCTAATCCTTTGCAAATCACATCATTGGCAGCTTTATCCGCTTTTGTTAAAGGGGAGTTGTCCGATTTGTACTCAATGTCTTTTGATGTGGCATTATTATAGATGTTTAATATTTCAGCGCCTGCCGCTCTTGCAATTTCTAATAATGGCTTGATAAGGCGCTGTTTCTCTGTAAGGTTCATATATAAATTTGTTATTTTTGAATTCAATTTTGGAACAAAGTTATTAAATATTAAAGATGAAAAAAGTTTTAGTTACCGGAGGTTGTGGATTCATTGGTAGTCATACAATTGTCGACTTGATTGAAAACGGATATGATGTCATTTCTATTGATAATAACATCAATTCTGATGAAAGTCCTTTGGCGGGTATCGAAAAAATTACGGGCAAAAAAATCAAAAATTACAAAGTTGATTTATGTGATTTAAAGGCTACTAAGAAAGTATTTGAACAAGAAAAAAATATTGAAGGGATTATTCATTTTGCTGCATTGAAAAATGTAGGAGAATCAGTTGAAATGCCAACACTATATTTTCATAATAATATGATTGGATTGGTCAATGTTTTGGAATGTGCAGTGAAATACGGATTCCCTCAATTTATCTTTTCTTCGTCTTGCTCCGTTTACGGAAATGCATCTCCCGAAGACTTGCCAATATCGGAATCTACTAAGTTGCAAGAAGCAGAATGTCCCTACGCACGAACCAAGCAAATGGGTGAAATGGTCATCCGGGATTACGCAAAAATTTATCCTCAGTTGAGCACAATTGCTTTAAGATATTTCAACCCTGCAGGTGCGCATGAATCTACAAATATCGGAGAATCCCCAATCAATCCTTCACAAAATCTAGTGCCCATTATTACTGAAGTGGCAATAGGAAAACGAGATAAATTATCTGTCCACGGAAGTGATTATGAGACGCGTGATGGCACATGTATCCGTGATTACATTCATGTGATGGATATTGCAGACGCACACACGAAAGCACTACAATATCTTTTTGATAAAAAACAGACGACTAATTATGATGTCTTTAACTTAGGAATAGGGGACGGAGTTACAGTGTTGGAAGTAATTCAAGCATTTGAAAAAGCGAGCGGAGAGAAATTAAATTATGCGATGGGACCAAGACGTGCAGGAGATGTTGTTTCAATTTATGCCAATTATTCAAAAGCAAAAGAGATGTTAGGTTGGGTCCCCAAAAGAAATATTGATGACATTATGAAAAGTGCATGGGAGTGGGAGCAAAAAAGAAGTGAAGTTACAGTTTAAAATAAAAGAAAATCAAAATACTATGAAAATTATTCTCGGTCTATTTTTAGCGTGCATGCTTATTTTAATAAGTTGTACTAATAAGTTGCCTGATCGTAACACTTCTAGCCAAACTCCTTCAAGCGAATTTGGTGAAATATTATCCTTAAAATTTGGTGAATCTTTATTGGTTGGAAATGAAAATCTCGAAATCTCTTTCTTGGATATTCAAGATTCTCGCTGCCCACAAGACGTAAATTGTATGACGGAGGGAAAAGCAAAAGTGCAATTGCAAGTAAAAGGCAAAGATTTAAATGAAACAGTTCAAATAGTTGCGAAAGGACTTTGTTATAAAACAGATGGGAGTTGCGGAACAGAGGCGACAGTCAATTCCTATAAAGTGCAAATGATTAATGTTGATCCTTATCCGCTTCAAAGGATAGGAGCGAAAGAGAAAAATATACTGAAGTTTGTTGTTAGAAAATAAGGATGATTTTCACTCTTAATTCATCAAAATAGTTAGTTTGCTTATCCAGTAAAAGTTGAGATCGATTTCTTGATTTCATCCTGAATGACCAGGATTCCAGTCGAAATTTTAAAACGTGAGAACCGCTATTACCCTTCGACTCCATCCGATTCAAAATTGGAATCCGCTCAGTTTGACAATCGTTTTTTTCTCATAATTCCAGTCGAAAATAATATTTTATTTCCATTGAATGTCAAATTTTTAGTCCTTGTCATTCTTCGACTTCGATTTTGGTTTTTTAACCAATATCGAAGTCGAAGAATCAAGGACGGAAAGATGATTCCAATTTCGACTGTAGTTGGTTGATGATAATCTACCAGCGAAATGGAGAAATCTATCTCAAACCCAAAGCAGATTAACAAAATATCACATTCGATTCAAAACCGCTCGTTGCATCACCTTTATCGGAAAAGTGCTAACTGGAGAAATCGTATCCGTTCCAATAATCGTATCACCAGTAACACTAACAGGCTCCATCTTGCCAGCAAAAATTTCCCAAATTAATTGATCTCCTCTTTTTTCAACAGTGCTTAACAATATGTTTCCTTCTACTTCAAAAAGACTAGCTAGTTTATCCGCAAAATAATAACTCTCCATAGCAATAGAATTATTTTCATCAACTCGATACAATCCTTTTAATGGATCCACCACATACAAATCATAATCTCTTAATCCTTCAACTTTATCTTCGCCATAGATGATATGCCAACTGTATTTTCCAGCAACAGTATCCGGCAAAACATGAAGCTCCATCGGTGTCTCATACCCCTTTCTGAATCCTTTAAAAATCTCCAACGTTCCTCCCCATTTTCCTTCCCATGATTTTGGAAATAACGTATCAATCAAAGTGGTATCTCTTGTATTGGTCGCTTGAGGCTGTTTTATTTTGGAGGCACTAGAAGAAATAGATTCACTTTTATCAGAATTAGCAATTTTATTAGTGCAGGAAAGGCCTAAAAACATAACAATCAAAAGAAATGGAATCTTCATTATTTTTATATTAAAAAGTTCTTTAATTTGAATTTTTATTTGATACAATTTATACCAAAACGAGCCAATAATGAAAAGACTCATTTTATTTCTATCGCTATTAACAATTTCTATTTCCGTAATCGCTCAGAAACCCTACTTTCAGCAAAAAGTGGATGTTAAGATGGATGTCGTTTTGGATGATCAGAAACATTTAATTGACGGAAACATCGAAATGAATTATACTAATAATTCACCCGATGAATTGGATTTCATTTACTTAAACCTTTGGGCAAACGCCTATAAAGATCGTACCACCGCTTTTTCAAAACAAGAGTTGCGTTTCGGAAGAACTAATTTTTATTTTGCCAAAGATTCATTGTTAGGAAATTTTAGTGAGTTGGATTTTAAGGTAGATGGGAAAACTGCAGTACTTGAATTTGATAAAGAAAATCCGGACATCGCAAAGTTGATACTGAATAAACCAATTCGACCAAAAGAAACAATCAATATAACCAGTCCTTTTGTATTGAAAATACCTGCTTCATTTTCTCGGCTAGGTCATGTTGGAGAATCATATCAAATGACGCAATGGTTCCCAAAGCCAGCAGTTTATGATAGAGACGGATGGCACCCAATGCCTTATCTTTCAGCGGGCGAGTACTATTCGGAATTTGGAGATTATGAGGTAGCAATTACACTGCCTGATAATTATGTGGTTGCTGCAACAGGAACAGTACAAGAAGCCACAGAAATTGAATTTTTAAATGAAAAAGTAAAAGCTACCAATAAGCTAATGGAAGGTGCATTCGAAAATGACAAAACTTTTCCAGCATCTTCAACCACAATGAAGACAATAACCTTTATAGCGGAAAATGTCCATGATTTCGCATGGTTTGCTGATAAGCGATTCCATGTGCAAAAAAATATAGTAACCATGGAGTCTGGTAACAAGGTAGATACGTGGGCCTTTTTTACGAATGTGGAAGCTGATCTTTGGAGAAAAGGAAATTTCTATGTTGATCGCTCATTGGAGTTTTATTCAAAACACGTTGGAGAATATCCTTGGCCGCATGCTACGGCGGTGCAGAGTGCATTGAGCGCAGGAGGTGGGATGGAGTATCCCATGATTACGGTAATTGGCGCGATGGGGAAAGCACAACCGCTAGATGAAGTTATCACGCATGAAGTGGGACATAATTGGTTCTATGGCATCCTTGCATTTAATGAGCGGGATCATGCCTGGTTGGATGAAGGAATCAATTCTTATTATGACCATCGATATTCTGAAGAATTTTATCCTGATTCCAAAATGGAAGATCTTCCCAAGTTTATTGTTGGAGACAGTGATTTATCTATCGGCGAATTAGCTTATTTATATCAGGCTAGAAAAAATAAAGACCAAGCTCCAAATTTACATTCCGATGATTTTACGATGATCAATTACTTTTTATCAGCCTATGAAAAACCTGCAATTTCATTCAAGATTTTGGAACGGTTTTTAGGCACAGAAAAATTTGATTCCATCATGAAAAGTTTCTATAGCAAATGGAAATTCAAACATCCAGGACCTGATGATTTCAAAAACCATGTTTTATCCCAAACAGATAAAGACTTGTCCTGGTTTTTTGATGATCTTATCGGTTCAGATAAAAAGACAAATTATGCAATTACAAAACTGAAAAAAGACAATGCTTATAAAGTTACTGTCAAAAACAAAGGAGAAGTCAGCGCACCTTTTCCGCTAACCGGGATGAAGGATGGTAAAGTAATTCGCAAAACTTGGTTTGAAGGATTTGAAGGCGCAAGAGAGTTGCTATTCGAGGATGGAGATTATGACAAAATTGTACTTGATGGAGAGAAGATAACCTTGGATGTTGATAGAAAAGATAACAATATAAAAACAAGTGGAGTATTCAAAACGCTGGAGCCATTAAGACTTCGTTTTTTAGCAGGAATTGAAAATCCAGAAAAACGAACATTGTATTACACACCATATGTCAGTTGGAACAATTACGATAAAGGAATGTTAGGTTTGGCGTTATATAATTCGACGATTCCAGAAAGAAGATTTGAGTTTGCATTAGCTCCTGCTTATTCCTTTGTCACCAATAACGTCAATGGGGTAGGGAATGTCAAATACCATTGGTATCCTAAATCAGGAATTCCTAAAGTGACATTTGATATAGGAATGAAACGATACAATTTTAATTATAATTGGAGACACGATTACTACCAAGAGTACAAAAGAATTCATCCATCCATAACAATAGCATTACCAGCCCAAGCGACCAGTAATTTTTCGCATGGAATTAAATTACGCTCTTTACTGATCCAGGAAGATGAGCCAAAGTTCAATAGTGATGGAACCTTTATCACTACGGTTGGAGCAGAAAGTGCGATTCATGAAATCTCCTATTTTGGAAGAAAAAATACTGCGTTAACGCCTACCACTTTCCAAGTTGCTCTTGAGCAACAGCGCTACAAAGCTTTTGAAGAAGATCAAAACTATCTAAAACTTTCTCTCGAAGCCACAAGAAGTTATGTGTATAAAAAAGGTAGGAAAATTCAGGCAAGGATATTTGCAGGTGGATTTTTAAACAACACCAGAAAAAATGCAGGGAGTGTTTCCAATAGTACAACGCGAGGAACTTTCCCAATGACCGCTCAAGGTTTCAATGATTATAAATACGATGATTTCTTTTTGGGAAGAACAGATCAGGATGGTATTTGGTCCCAACAAATTGCATTGAATAATGGTGGATTTAAAAATGCGTTTGGCAGTGCATACTCATTTGGACAAAGTAACAATTTCATTATTGCTTTAAATCTAAAATCAGATTTACCCATGAAACTACCAAGATTCCTTCCGTTGAAACCATATTTTGATATTGGGTATTTTGACAATGCGCAACCGACCGGTTCAGATGATACTTTTAAAGATCAATTAATGTGGTCAGGAGGTTTAATGTTGGATTATGGGAATGGTGCTTTTGGTATTTATTTACCCCTTGTTAATTCTGAAAATATCACAAATATTTACAAGCAACGTTCTGGAAGTTTCGCCGCAAGGATTGCATTTAGTTTTGATTTGCATAAAATGAATCCTTACACCATTATAAATAACTTAAATTTCTAACAACATTTTTTCATATTTCGCTCTTTCCATATTGATTTTCTGTGACATGCAAAAAGCCCTCAAAACACATATTGTTTAAGTATTCAAAAATAAATATGCCATAAATGTTTTTAGTGTTGATTTGACAATATTTATTTTTAACGGAGTAAGAATTGCAAAATATTATTTTCCTTTATCTAATTTCATCCTGTTAAAAAATGCAAATTTATTACAAATTCAAATTTTAACATTTTTTTACCTTGTTTATCTAACCGTTTAAAAGAAATTATGAAATTAAGATTGTCACTCTTCATGTGCATGGCTGTGCTATGCTCAACCCTATCTTTTGCTCAGCAAAGAAATTGTGGTTCTATGGATTATCTGGAAGCTCAATTGCTCGAGGATACCAAGAGAGCTAATAAAATGCAACAGATAGAATTACAAACTAAAAATTGGATAACCAATAACGCTCAGCAATTAAATGGAGCTATTGTTACTATTCCAGTTGTAGTTCACGTTGTTTATAACAATGCTACTGAAAATATCAGTGCATCTCAGATCAATTCCCAAATCGATGTTTTAAATGCAGATTTTAGAAGACTTAATTCAGATGCCAACGGCACATGGTCACAAGCAGCTGACACGGAAATTGAGTTTTGTTTAGCAAGTGTTGATCCAAATGGTAATGTAACAAATGGAATCAATAGAGTAAGTACCAACGTTTCTGCTTTTGGAACAAATGATGAAGTAAAATTTGCAAGTTCTGGTGGTGCGAATGCATGGCCTGCTGCTGATTATATGAACTTTTGGGTTTGTGATATCAGTGGTGGAATTTTAGGATACGCACAATTCCCTGGTGGAAATCCTGCAACAGATGGTATCGTTTGTGATTATCAATACTTTGGAACAAATGGAACCGCTACTGCTCCTTTTAATTTGGGAAGAACTGCAACGCACGAAGTGGGTCACTGGTTAAACCTTCGCCACATTTGGGGGGATGGGAATTGTAATGCGGATGATTTCGTTGCTGATACGCCTACTTCTGATAATCCAAACTATGGATGTGCAAGTGGACACGTTTCTTGTAGCTCTACTGACATGGTTCAAAACTATATGGACTACTCTGATGATGCTTGTATGAATTTATTTACTGCTGGACAACGTGATAGAATGCAAGCGCTATTCGGTGCTGGTGGATCTAAAGCCAGCTTATTAAACTCAAATGGCTGCGGCGGTGCTTCAACTCCAACTTGCTCTGATGGTGTGCAGAATGGAAATGAAACAGGTGTTGATTGTGGTGGAAGTTGCTCGCCATGTCAATCAGGTTGTTCACAAAATGAAGTAGTGGTATCTATCACGCTTGATAATTATCCTGAAGAAACTAGCTGGGCATTGGTTAATAGCAGTGGTTCAACCGTTGCTTCTGGTGGAACTTATGCTAGCCAACCAGATGGATCCACAGTCACGGAAACACTTTGTGTAGCTGATGGATGTTATGACTTTGTTATTTCTGATGCTTACGGTGATGGAATTTGCTGTGGATATGGAAATGGATCTTATACAGTAACTAGCGGAGGTTCTACTCAAGCAAGTGGAGGATCTTTCGGCTCTTCTGAAACAACTAATTTCTGCCTAGGTGGCGGTGGTGGTCCAACTGCAACTTGTAGTGATGGTATTCAAAACCAAGGAGAGACGGGTGTAGATTGTGGTGGTCCATGTAGTGCATGTGCAACTTGTAATGATGGAGTTCAGAATCAAGGAGAGACGGGTGTAGATTGTGGTGGTCCATGTAGTGCATGTGCAACTTGTAATGATGGAGTTCAGAATCAAGGAGAAACGGGTATAGATTGTGGAGGTCCATGTAGTGCGTGTGCAACTTGTAATGATGGAGTCCAGAATCAAGGAGAAACGGGTATAGATTGTGGTGGTCCATGCTCACCTTGTGGTGGCGGTGGGAGCAATCTTATCACAGATGGATACTTTGAAACTGGATTGGACGGATGGATTGATGGTGGTGGCGATTGCTACAGATACAATGGTTCAAGGTCTTATGAGGGATCTCGTTCGATGAGACTAAGAGACAATTCTAGCACCGCTTCATCAATGACTACTGCTGAATTTGATGTGACAGGATACTCTTCAATCGACATCGAATTTTATTTCTACGCATGGAGTATGGAAAATGGTGAAGATTTCTGGGTTCGGTTCCACGATGGTTCATCCTGGAAGACTGTTGCGACATACGCAAGAGGTACTAATTTTGATAACAATACTTTTTACACTGCAACTGTAAGTTTCACAAATAGTCAATATAACTTCCCATCAAATGCGAAGTTTAGATTCCAATGCGATGCTAGTGCCAACGCAGATCATATTTATATTGATCAAGTAACAATCACTGGTAATGGAAATGGAACTAGAGTTAATGGTGAAACAGTACAAACAATTACGGAATTACATTCATTATCTGAGACTACAAGAGAAATGGATGGTGTTGAAAATGAAGTAATCATGTATCCAAATCCTACAAGAGATGTATTGAACATTTCTGCAGACGAGTCAATTAACAGAATTAGAATTTATTCTTTAGCAGGGAAATTGGTTCAAGAAGTAGTTGTTAACAATACAGATACAAGAATAAAAGTTGACAATTTATCTTCAGGTATGTACATGATGCAGATCGAAACAGAGGAAGAAGTAATCAACCAGAAATTTATTAAAGAGTAGAAGTAGAGATTTAGTATAAAAAAACCTCGTCGTAGCATTCGCTAAGACGAGGTTTTTTTAGTTGAACAGGCATTCCTGCTTGTTTTTAAATTCCTAAACTTCAACTCCTTCAACTCCTCGCATTCACATAAACAACCTTTGAGCAATTGTTGCGGATTAAAATATTATTAGCGACCCGATTAAAATCTTCGACGGTGACTGCCTGATAATTCTTTACTTCTTCATTGATACGATTAGCATCACCGAGCATTTCATAATAAGCTAGATTAATCGCCTTGTTCATGATATTCATTTCCCCAAATATCGTGACGGTTTCAATTTTGTTTTTTAGTTTTTGTAACTCTGTTGTTGTAATCCCTTCTTTTTTTATTTGTTCCAATTCACCCCAAATGGCTTTTTCCGCTGCCTCCAAACTGACCTCATCGGAAGGTTGACCTTCAATGATTAACAATCCTGGATCTACATAGCCTGAAATGTATGCATCTATTTCATTGAAAACATTTTGCTCTTTAAACAACTTTCGATACAAGCGAGAAGAACCACCATTGCAAAGCAAATCTGACAATAAATCAGAAGCATAGTAATCAGGATCCAATCTGCCAGGTGAATGAAAAGCCAAATTCAAGGATCTGGATGGCACTTCATTTTTATTGATTAATTCTCGATAAATATTTTGAGTCGGCTCAACAGGAATTGCACGTTTCACTACAGGACTTCTAGGAATTTCTCCAAACCACTTTACCACCAATTTCATTACTTCCGATTCCTCGACATTGCCAGCAACGACAAGAATGGCATTGTTGGGACAATAATAATTTTCAAAAAAAGCTTTTACGTCATTGAGATTGGCTTGCTCCACATGTTCAGGAATTTTTCCAATCGTCGGCCATTGATACGGATGTTTTTGATAAGCAAGACTACTGATTTGATGCCAAGAATCTCCGTAAGGTACATTCAAACAAGTTTCTTTAAATTCTTCAACTACGACTTTTTGCTGAACCTCTAATTTCTTCTGATTGAGATTCAGAGATTGCATTCTATCCGCCTCCAAGTAAAATATAGTTTCCAAATTTTCAACAGGCACGATATTATAGAAATTGGTGATGTCCGAATTTGTAAAAGCATTATTTTCTCCTCCTGCTTTTTGAACGGGTTCATCATAGTCTGGTACATTTGGAGTTCCACTAAACATCAAGTGTTCGAATAAATGGGCAAAACCCGTTTTATCAGGCGACTCATCTTTCGATCCTACCTTATATAACAGACTTACCGCAGCCATTGGCGTGCTCTCATCTTTGTGAATCAACACACGTAATCCATTACCCAAAGCATATCTAGAAAATTTCACCATTTCTTTTAAAATTAGAATCCAAAAATACACCATTAAATAAAATATATCCATCCCATACACCAAAAAGAATCCTTCTTGCATCTTAATAGCAAACACGTCGTCGTCAAACTTTCACTTGGATATCGTTCGTTTCGTTCGTTTTGACCTCTGGTCAAGATACGTCCCCAACATATCCGTACGTGGAATCTAGATAAGACATGTTTCAAATTTTTTAAACTCAATAAATATACCCGTTATGAAAAGTTCAGAAATATCAGGATTGGAAAAATACAGAACTCGAAATTTTTGCATCGGATTGATTGCTTCACTTTCATTCGCGCTCGGTGCGATGAATTATACAACCTATGAAAAACCTAACTACGATCTTTTTGAGGAACCAGAAATTATAGACGATTCAGTTCCTATCAGACGTACACCACCAGAAAAAAAGAAAGTCCTTCCTCCACCCCCTAAAATGACGGCAGCTGAAAAAATTGATATCGA
>CALFWW010000090.1 GCA_937928575.1 uncultured Saprospiraceae bacterium
GCTATATTTGAGGCATTATGAACGACCATCTCATATGTATTGGTACAACCTGTTTCCCAGTCATTAAGGGTCAATCCATAAACCCCTATTGCTGTTGGATAAATTATTGAATCATTTTGCGATTCAGTCGTGATTCCAGGCCCAGACCAAGTATAGACAAGATTTTCGAGTGGATTAATATAACCTAAAGCTATAGGACTCATTTCTAAGCAAGGATTTTCCGCCAAATCAGTTATGATTTCTGCTTCCGGTGGATCTATAACATTGATGAAATAAGTAAAAACTGATGTCTCCCAATCATCCGTCACCGTCACTGTGTAGGTAGTTGGTTCATCCACCAAAACGGAGATATGTCGAGTTGTTTCACCAGTACTCCAAAGATATTCATACTCATTTGCGCTACCATTTGCAGCACCTCCAAGTATATGAATCGGAATTGTAAACTCGTTGTTGGAACAAGCGGTTTGTGATGCGTTCATATGGTTGGACAAACTCGCTGCCACTTTAATAGTCCATTGTGTTGCTGGTCCTTCAACTCCACTTTCATCTATTGCTTTCACCAAATATTTCTGTTCTTTAGCGGTTGCAGAAATATTAGTGAGTGTTTGTGAAAAAATAGTCCCGCAATTTTGATCGCAACTTGTCCCACCTTCTATCGCCCATGAAGTCACAGGTTCCCACGTGTATGTGTAGTTATTATTTTGAGGAACCACTAAGTATTCAGCTATATCAACTTCAAATGGTTCGTTATTGGGAACAAATATTTCTGCAGGAAAAATATTCAGCGACAAATCATCGGTGCATGATAAAGCCCAATTTTGACTTATGATGGGTACATCAATACACGCATTACTTGGTCCGCTTCCGCTTTCATAATCCGAAAATAATTTAAATTGAAGACTCAAATCTGTCGATCCGGACGCAATGCACTCCTCATAGGATTGTGTTGTCAATTTAAATATCATGGTATAATCCCTCACACTTCCACAACCTTGAGGAATACCACAAGAACAATTCGGATCATACAAATATTGATTGGATCCACATATTGGAGAACTCCCATTAGTCGTACTTGTTACAAACCAACCAGGAGGAAGCAAATCATCGAATTCATATTGCGCACTCTCATAGTTTTTGTATCGGATATTATGATCAGCATACCAAAAGAAATTTCCACTAAAATCATTTAAAGGATAATCGACTACAATTTCAACGTTCGCGCTAAAATTCGATACAGACCATGCACTTCCATAAGTAGGCACCAACCCATGAATCCAATTGCAATCAATACCTAGCCACGCAATGTTTAGTTGAATCGTTAATTCTTCATTAGGCATAAAAGGACCATTTAAGGACGAACCCAAACTTGCATTAATGACTTTCAATTCAGGTTCGAAAAGACACTGGTTCTGCGCAAATATTGAATTACCTAACAATAAGAGCACTATTTGAGTCCAAACTAACTTTTTGAAAAAGATGGAAGCATTCCTCGGCTTGGTCATGATATTAAATTTAGTGGAATCCTAATATAATAATAAATATAATTGAAAGAATTAATTTTACCGACTAATCTTTCAACCCCGGTTTTACGACAATAGCTCACATAGAGAGCACGTGTAATATTTGTTGCAATTTAAATAGTGCTCTGCATACATCGACTTCGCTCAGCACAACCCTAGTTTGGTCTTTGTGGTAAATCAAAAATTCTGATTACATATGAAGTGCCTATTTCATCACTCTTCTCCAAAAAACAAACCCATTTTTCTCATACAATTTTTCAACATGATCTCCTAAATTAACTAGATGTTCTTGCCGATCAATTCTAGTAATAAAATAAGCTGGTTTGTCTAATTTTTCCTTTGCTAAATAATTGAAATTTCGAGATTGCTCATTGGTTACTGGACGTTTTTTTGAGTAGAATAAATGTGCATAGCTTTTATGACCTACTGGAAGGATATAACAATCTTCATTGGTTTTGGATTTGTAAAATTCGATGGCTGCATTTTGAGAATAGGCTTCTATTTTACTGGCAAAATTTGTCAATGCTAAAGCAAGGAAAATAGCCGTACCGCCGAATAGGGTGATCACCCCATATTTGACTTTTTTAAATTGCAAAAGCATAAATCCAACAATGGTTACCCCTGTTAATAGTGTTCCGATTATTACTTGCCAGGTTCGCCAATTCACAACCGCATCTAAATTGGCTACCGCAAATTTATCTTTTTCAAATAATGGTTTGATGACATCAATATTTTGACCAACCAATGGCAACATCGTAATGACGACACTAATGAATAAACCGACCAAAACTAATAGTACCAATGCTATTTTTTTTCGCAAATACAATCTGTAATACAAACTAAAAGCTGCTAAAAAAGTTAGAGGAAAATAACACATCGAAGAGTAGTGCACAATTTTCGATTGAACGATAGAAAACAAGATCAACACGACCCAAAATAAAATCAGCATCCATCTCCGATAGTCATAAGTTGCGGTTATTTCTTTGGTTGGAATGCCAAGAAAGGAAGGAATCGCCAAAGCAGAAGCTGGAAAACATCCCACTAATAAAACAACAAAATGATACCCGAAAAATCCACCATGTCCGGCATCTTCTGTTTTTGCTAAACGTATTTGATAGGTTATAAATTCTTCCACAAACCAAGTACCGTTTCTTGCCGTCTCAATTCCTAACCATAATAGCGGAATTAATGCAGCAATCATTGAGCATTTAATAAAATGAAACGGTATTTTTCTATGTGTTTTTAGATGAAAAACCCAGTAAATTCCTACGGTCAACAATGTAATTAAATAAGCAACAGGCCCTTTTGTCATAATGGCCAATCCAAGAAACACCCCACTAAGTATCAAATACAAATTAGTCGTTTTTCGTTGTTCAATTTTCATTTCTGATAATTTCCAATAGGAAAAAATAAAACAACTGATTCCCATAAAAATGAAGTAGTTGAACCAAGGATCAATAATACCCGATTTAAAATACAAATGAGGAAGTATAGATCCCAAATAAGCGGCCACCCACAACCAAGCAAATTCTCTATCAAACAATTTGCGCCCAAAATGATATAAAGTCAGTAAAGTAACAATTCCACAAATAGCATTGGGGTATCGAGCAGCAAATTCATTGACACCAAATACTTTCATACTTATTGCCTGCAACCAAATGAAAAGCGGTGGTTTTTCCCAAAATGGTTGGTAATCCAAGATGACTTGACTGAAATTCCCTGTCACCAACATTTCACGTGCACATTCTGCGAAGTTAATTTCATCCCAATCAAATAAATGAACACCACCCAAAAATGGAATGAAAAATAATGCAGCAATGAAGCCGATTATGCTTAAATCTTTTATGTAACTATGTTTTGTCAATGCTTCATCTAATTGGAACCCCATTTTCGGAGTTGTTTGACAACTGCAGCAATATCTTTAGGAAGTGGTGCAATAACTTCTATTTTTTTACTTGAACTTGGATGAGTAAATACCAATCGGTGTGCATGAAGTGAAGTTCGATCTAACAATGGTTTTTCAATCGTCCCTTTTGCTAGTTTAAATTTGCGACCTTTTAGAGAGGAGACTAAAAATTCCGTATGTTTGCCATAAACTTTGTCTACCAACAATGGATATCCCAATGCTTCAAAATGGACGCGTATTTGATGGGTACGTCCTGTTTTAATTTGTGCTTCAACCACGGTCACATCTTTAAATCTTTCCAGAACTCTGTATAGGGTGGTGGACTCTTTTCCTCTTTTGGCAATAATCATTTTGGACGAATCCATTTTGTTTTGAGCGATTGGCTTGTCTATTGTCCCTTCATCATGATTCATGACTCCGTTTACCAAAACATAATAGTATTTTCCAACTTCTCGTTTTTGAAAAAGTTGATTCATTGATTTGTGAATGACTTCGTTTTTGGCAAAACATATTAAGCCACTCGTCTCTCTATCTAATCGATGCACTGGAAATATTTCTCCAAACTTTCTTTGTAACAAGTTGTACACATTGGGCAGATCAACCGCATAGCGATCAGGAATTGACAACATCCCAGAAGGCTTGTTGACAAAAACCAATTCATCGTCTTCATAGATTATTTCTAGTTTTTTACCCATTATTGCTCGAGATCTTTAAACAGTTTATTCTTCTTAAAATAGTATTGCCAGATAATGCTTTTGTGATAGCGACCGGACTGATTCATTTCATTAGCGATACTCATTTTTTGAATCAATTCATCATAGTGTTTTCGCTTTTTCTTCAATTTCCCCAACGATCCAAAATAAGCCCAATGTGCTTTTACAATTGCAGCTATATTTGCAAATTGAAATTTCATCAAATATTGAATACCAGCCAACCCATCAATAAATAATCGTTTGCGAATCATTTTAGAACGTTGGTCATCAGGAAGATTTTTTGACATCATAAAAAGATTATTTCTGAAATTCAAAAATGTCTTTTTAGAATCACCATAATTTAAGGTCGATCCACCAATGTGATAAACCACCGATTCCGGTACCACCATGATTTTATACCCTGCCCGTTTAATTCTCCAACACAAGTCAATCTCCTCCATATGCGCAAAATGCATCGCATCAAATCCATCTAAACTTTCATATAGTTTCCGACGAACAACAAAAGCGGCACCTGACGCCCAAAAAATTTCTTGTGGCGTATCATATTGACCGACATCTTTTTCGACGGTATCAAAAATTCTACCACGACAAAAAGGAAAGCCATAGTAATCGATCCATCCACCAGATGCCCCTGCATATTCAAAATGCGTTTTATTTTTCTGCGCTCTGATTTTTGGTTGACATGCACCGATTGATTTATCCGACTCCATTAATTCGATAATCGGATCCAACCAATTAGGTGTCACTTCCACATCACTATTCAACAAAACCAAGTATTCACTTTCTGATTGTAATTTTGAAATTGCTTTGTTATATCCTTCCGCAAATCCGTAATTCTCTGGCAATCGAACCGTAATAGTATCGGCATATTGTTTCTCCAATAATTCCAAGGAGTTGTCCGTAGAGTGATTATCTACAACTACAACTTCATGATTGGGATAGGAAGTATCTAAAGCGAAAGGTAAGAATTGATCAAGCAACTTTTCCCCATTAAAATTTAAAATAATCGTAGTAACACTTGCGCCTACTTCAATATGTTCCGGACCTTTTTTTTTAGCAATGAGTCGTGTCAGTATCTTGTTGGTTGCCACTTTATCTAATGCTAGTTGTTGACTCAATTCAGCTCTTGAGTTAAACTTCATTTCTCCTCTGACGAAATCGATTAATTCTAATTGAATTTTATCCCCATAAATATTTTGGTCGAATTCGAAGATATTGACTTCAATTACTTTTTCTAGATTTTGATCAATTGTTGGTCGGTCACCAATGTAAAGCATAGCACCGTAAGTCTTGTCATTGTGAAAAACATGCGTCGCATAAACACCATCGACTGGCACTAATTTATAAGGCGTTGTCAACTCAATGTTAGCAGTAGGGTAGCCAAGTGTTCTGCCAATTTGTTGTCCTTTTTTTACCGTCCCCGTTAATTTGAAATAATGGCCCATTAAAGTGGTCGCATCTTTCAGTCTTGATTCTGCTAACGCATTTCTAATTTTGGTAGAACTAATTGCGATATTTTGCAATTCTTGTTTTTCAATTTGGATTACTTCAAATTCATGTTCTTTTTGATAAGATCGAATTCTATCAATATCTCCTTTTCTCTCTTTTCCGAATTTGTGATCATAACCAATGACAATATATTTAGGCGAAAATTTATCTAACAAAAATTCCTGAATATAGGAATCAGGATTCATCTCAGAAAAAGCTTTTGTAAAGGGAACCACCACCACATTGTCAACACCATATTTTTCTAAAAGACTAACTTTTTCCTCAATTGTGTTTAACAATTTTAATTTATTATTGTTAGGTTGGAGAACGATACGAGGATGGGGATGAAAAGTGATAACCACACTTTCCCCCTTAATGCTTTTGGCTAATTGTCTCAATTTTTCGATAATTTTCTGGTGCCCTTTGTGCACGCCATCGAATGAACCAATTGTTATAACAGCATTCTGAAATTCTGGTAATTCTGATAGATTATTATAAACCTTCATTGAGCGGCAAAAATACAGATTATCAGACTTTAATAGTGGTGAACATTGAGTTATTTTTAGATAGGATAGTGTTTTGTATGCTTCGCATTTTGTTTTTTTTTGAACCATAAAAGACATAAAAGTACATATATGGAGGACGTGAGTTTCTTTTATGTTCTTAAATTTCTTTTATGGTTCAAAATACGTCCTCACTTAATGGTGGTTTAAACATATTAAATGCTTCGCATTTTGTTTTTTTTTGAACCATAAAAGACATAAAAGGGCATAGAAGGAGGGCGGGAGTATTAATAATTTGCATTGAAGATTTTTTTTATAAATCGGGAACACTTAAGTGCTTGCGTATTCCTTTTATGTTCTTAAATTTCTTTTATGGTTTAAAATACGTATTCACTTAATGGTGGTTTAAACATATTAAATGCTTCGCATTTTGTTTTTTTTGAACCATAAAAGATATAAAAGGGCATATAAGGAGGACGTGAGTTTCTTTTATGTTCTTAAATTTCTTTTATGGTTTAAAATACGTCCTCACTAAATGGGTGGTTTAAACATATGGAATGTGTTTATGCCAAAAACTTCGTAAATTGTTGCCAGTACTAAACACATAAAAATGACATTCGACAATTCAAAAATTGTAAAGGCATTAGCAAGAGTAATAGATCCTCGGACTGGTCAAAGTATCATCATGGCCAACATGTTGAAAGATCTTAAATCAGAAGGAAATAATATCAGCTTTAGTTTGGAAGTTGGGGGTTTGGATGCTCAAGGTAAATCAAATGTCCACCTATCTTGTATTCAGGAAATTCACAAAGATTACCCGAGTGCAGAAGTAAATGTCCACATGTTATCCGGTAACCCACCTCCGGGTGCGCAGCCTGATATTTTACCTCAAGTTAAAAATATCGTTGCCGTCGCATCGGGTAAAGGAGGAGTCGGAAAATCAACAGTCTCTGTCAATTTAGCGTTGGCATTAAAGGCTCAAGGAAAAAAGGTTGGGATTATTGATGCTGATTTATATGGCCCTTCGATTCCTGGGATGTTGGGATTGAAAAATGAAAGAGCAAAGGTTCAAAAAGTATATGAGAAATTGCGGATTGTCCCATTGGATGGCTATGGAATGCCAGTGTTGTCTATCGGATTTGTGATTGATCCAGAACAAGCAGTAGTGCTACGTGGACCTCGTTTAGGTGCGATCATCAAACAATTTATTTCCGATGCTATTTGGCCAGAATTAGATTACTTAATCATTGACTTACCACCTGGTACGGGTGATATTCAACTGACCTTGGTGCAAACGGTTCCTTTAACTGGTGTAGTATTAGTGACGACACCTCAAACAGTTGCGGTCGATGATGCAGTCAAAGCCATGAATATGTTTTTATTGCCTAATGTGAACGTTCCGATCCTAGGAGTTGTTGAAAATATGTCATGGTTTACGCCAAAAGAATTGCCTAATAATAAATACTTCATTTTTGGTGATGGTGGCGGTGAATTTTTGGCTAAAAAAAGTCAGTCAATGTTGCTAGGGCAAGTGCCATTGGTTAAAGGAATACGTGAAGGCGGAGATTCAGGGACACCTGTTTTCATGGACACGGATTCGATGACGCACAAAATATTTCAAGATATTGCAGTCAAGACAATCAAACAAGTCGGTATCCGAAACGAAATGTTGCCAAAGACTAGAAAGGTCGATATCACGACTTAATTTAGATGAAAGCTTGAACGTTGTCCTTAAAAGGGCCCGGCAATACCTTTATTTCAAATGAGAATTATTGATTAGCCCTACTAAGGATTTCATTAGCGTCTAAATCCATTCATTTTTTTTTAGTAAATTTACAACACAAAATTATTTAAATGTCATCAATCGAAAAACAAGAGCTTATCAAAAAAATTCATCATTCTTTGGATGAATTGCGTCATCACTTCAAAGTGGATAATGGCGATATTGAAATCGTTGATGTAACGGAAGATAATATTGTAAAAATAAAATGGCTAGGAAACTGTGAAGCTTGTTCTATAAAAATGATGACAAAAGCGGTCGTTGAACAAACGGTTAAGGATGCTTTTCCTCAAATCAAATCAGTTGAAGCCATCAACGGCGTTGTTGTTTAATATCCTTTTATAGTGCGATGACTCGTCAACAACTCTTTCAACAAATTCTTCAAAAACGTTCTTATCTTTGCGTTGGATTAGATTCCGATATTACTCGGATTCCTAAACATCTATTGAAATATGACGACCCTGTTTTTGAGTTTAATAAACAAATCATAGACGCTACCAAAGACTATTGTGTTGCCTACAAACCTAACACTGCTTTTTACGAATCTCGTGGTTCAAATGGATGGCGATGTTTGGAAAAAACAATCGAGTATATTCCTGACACTCACTTCACCATCGCTGATGCAAAACGTGGTGATATTGGAAACACATCTACCCAATATGCGAAAGCTTTTTTTGAAAACATGAATTTTGATTCTGTTACTGTCGCTCCTTATATGGGTATTGATTCAGTTGCACCATTTTTGGAATTTGAAAATAAATGGGTGATTTTGTTAGCACTTACATCAAATAAAGGCAGTCAGGATTTTCAGTACAAAGATTTGGATGATGAGTTCCCACTATTTGAAAAAGTGATGCGAGTTGCACAAAAGTGGAGTACCTCAGAAAATCTCATGTATGTTGTTGGCGCCACCCATCCTGAACGATTTAAGAAAATCCGCGAAATTGCACCGGATCATTTTTTATTGGTTCCCGGTGTCGGTGCTCAAGGCGGTGATCTTCAAAAAATTTCTGAGTATGGAATGAATCATCAAGTTGGGCTTTTAGTGAATTCTAGTCGCTCTATTATTTTTGCTAGCGATGGGGAAGATTTTGCGGAAGTGGCCGGTGAAAAGGCTAAGGCGTATCAGTTGGAGATGGCTGGGATATTAGAAGAGAAGGAGTTTTCACAATCTACTCGCTAATTTCAAACCAAGCGAAAATTAATTTTTTAAACCAGGTCCAATGGATTAAACCCGTTGGATCGGGAGCACATCTTTTAAATCGAATCTTCAAAAATAACAGTTGTATTTACATAGGATCCATCCACTGATCCACCACAACTCCCATTTCTAAAACACTTTCCGGCAAAACCTCGACTTCTTTTCTGTTCTTAAATTTCTTTTGTAGTTCAAAATACGTCCTCACTACATAGGAGGTTGAAACGTATGGATTGCTTCACATTTTGTTTTCTTTTGAACCATTAAAGAAAGAAAAGGACATATATTCAGATTATTTATTCGAAAATTTGAAATCATCTTGTTAATTTGCAAAGAAAAATATGAAGTACCTACCGATTCTTTGCTTTTCATTTCTGCTTTCTTGTTCACCAAAATTAAACACATCAATGCCTCTGATTGATGCTACGCCAGCGATTACAAAAGTATTGTTGGATCAACAAGCAGCTTGGAATCGTGGAGATATTGAAGCATTCATGGAAGGTTATTTAAAAACGGATGAATTGAGTTTTGTGGGAAGTAAAAGAGTGACAAAAGGTTGGGATGCCACTTTATCGAATTACAAAAAAGGATATCCAGATAAAGCAGCAATGGGTGAATTGATATTTGATATTATCTCAATTGATCAACTCTCCAATGATGCTGCTTTTATGATTGGGAAATATACCTTAAAAAGAGAAAAGGATGAACCAAGTGGTCATTTCACTTTGCTTTGGAAAAAAATCGATGAGCAATGGGTGATTTGTGTAGACCATACGAGTGGTTGATTTCGTGTTTAATGTGCAAGTGTTATTCTAGTTATTTTATCTGGCATTCTTGACTAATTCCTCCAATATTTTTTTCCATCCAATGTACGTCCCAACAAGCCACTCCCAAACAACAAACGACGTAGAGATGCAGGATCATTAAATGTATGATGCTGATTTAAAATCTCATTGACATCCATTTCTGTGTAGTCTTTCCCTTTTTCAAATTTGGTAGCCAAATACTCCAAGAACAGGGCTTGGTTCTTTTTTTGTTTCTTCCCAGGAAATTGTTTGAATTTTCCATCTTCATCCATATATCCTCTAAGTGATTGTAAATTTTCCACGCTTAATTTTTTCTTTAGAATTATACACAATTTAATAGTTTTAAACATAACTCACAATTCAAAACGGCTTTATACAAATTGAACTATAAAATAGCGGGCTTTCTATGAGAAAAATTTCCAAATCTCTTCGTTGGAAAGCCCTGTCTGCTTGGCGCAGCCAAGCAGGCTCGATAGCCCAAAGGGGATACTTGCGTTTTCCGCCTTGACCTTTG
>CALFWW010000091.1 GCA_937928575.1 uncultured Saprospiraceae bacterium
ATAGCCTTAGTTACGGTGAGCCTGCCTGACTGCGCCAAGCAGACAGGGCTTTTCAACGCATATATCGATAAATTTTTCTCATAGATAACCGCCATTTTGGGGTTCAATCTGTATAATTACTTCGTACTACTCCCTACCAAAACATTCCAACAACAACCGCTGTAATGATCAACAAGATGACGGAAAGATATCTATAGTTTTGATACCAAGGTAATCCGGCTAATTCAGCAGTTTCTTCGGCAATCAATGCAGGGGACCAAGTCATGCCATCTGTTTTTTCAACAGGTGGAGGTGGTGCGCTTAAACTCGCGATGATATGTACAATTACACAAAGCACAAACAACACAGTAGTTCTTAAAAGAAAGTGCATTTGAAAAAACCAATGGTCTACCTCACTCACAATCCCAAAAACCCATATACCGGACATCAAAAAACCAAAGGCTAAACTAACAATGCTTCCGCGACTATTCGCTCGTTTCCAAAATAAACCAAGAATGAAGGTCGAAGCGACTGGTGGTGCTATATACCCAAGAATATCTTGTAAGTATCTAAATAAATCTCCGTATTTCCCTATCTGTGGAGCCCATAAGGAAGCAAGGATTACCAAAACAAGCGTAGAAATTTGACCTGATCTCACCAATTGCTTACTGGTCATATCTGGTCTATACTTATGCACAAAGTCCATCGTGATTAAGGTCGAGGCTGAATTAAAAGTAGCAGAAATACTACTCATCATCGCTGCCAATAATCCAGCCACCACTAGTCCCAACAATCCAGTAGGCAATAATTCAAAGAGCAAAGTAGGGTAGGTAAAATCAGTACAATCTTTCAAATTTGTACATAATCCGGCACTTGTTTGAAATGCCACTTCCTTTTCTCTAAAAAGAAGAAAAGCAATCGTACCCGGAATAACCATGATTAAGATAACTGGTAATTTTAGCAGTCCGGCAAATAAGGCACCCCATCGACCATGATTGATATTTTTGGCACTTAAAATTCTTTGTACCATGAACTGGTTGTTGGCCCAAAAATAAAACCCTAAAAGCGGTACACCAGTAAATAAACCCCACCATGGTACAATTGGACTATTGTATTGTCTCCACCAGTCTCCTTGATTATCTCTAACAATACTCATAGCTTCTTGTGCATTTTTGTCGGTTACTCCGCTTGCTTTCAATTCATCCAATTGCGTGACCATTCCTTCCCATCCACCAACAGCATTCAAGCCATAATAAGTAAGTATGATAGATCCGAAAATCAAAACGATTGCCTGAATCACTTCTGTTCGCACTACTGAATTCAATCCACCGGGTACCGTATAAGCAGCTGCAGAAAATGCTAACATAACAATAATTACCCATGGAGCTAAATTCGGAAAGATCAAGCCCAATACAATCGTGCCCACATACAATGCAGCTGCAGTGTCAATTAGAATATTCCCGATGATTGTAATAAATGAAAAATAGTATCTTGAACTTACACTGTATCTCCTCTCCAAAAATTCTGGCATGGTATAAACACCACTTTTGAGATAAAAGGGAAGAAAGAAAATAGCAAAAAAGACGAGTACCAATACTGCATACCATTCATAATTATAAACGGTCATATCCAGTAAATAGGCAGAACCAGCTAAACCGATTAGTGTTGAACTAGAAATATTTGCTGCAAATAATGATATACCAACTACAGGCCAAGTCAGGCTACGACCTCCAAGAAAATATTCTTCTGAACTTTTTTGTTTGGCGTGATATAGGCCATATCCTATAATGAAAATTGCATACGCAACCATGATAGCGATATCAATAGTCGAAAGGGTAAAGTCACTCATTGCTTTTCTACTTTGGTTTATCTAGACCCAATGTAAGTAAAAATGCACAAAAAATAAAAGAGCGAAAATCTACTCGATTTTCACTCTTTAGAAATCACCCGACTTTTATTGTCTGTACATCTCGAGAAGTACTATTCTATAAGATTAACCATTTAACCAGTGATACAGAAGTATCAACTTCTCTTAATGTACAATACAAATGTAGTGTATATTTTACAATAACTAAGTAATTAATAAAGAAATTTTCCGATTCAAGCTATAAGTTGATGTCACAAAATAAGGAATTTATGCTCAATGGAATAGCCCAGGATTGATCTACAGCCAAATACTCAAATATCACGCGTACAATGGTTTATAGATTTGTAAAATTCTATTTATAGCTAATTTGGATTCATATATTTTGTATTTTGGCGTCACAGTAAAATTTTAATTTTGATTAGAATAAATGGAAGAAACCCAATTTCACTCAATATTTTCCAAAATTATGGTTTATCCGATGTTACATGAGAAACGACGGATAAAGGTGTAATTATGACAATATCCTAATTAGAGATCTCTTTTGTTGATGACGAAAAACAACAAAAAGATGAATAGGGCAATGTATATGGTAGCAACTAAAATTGCTTCTGTGGACGAAAGGAATATCGTCATTCCTTCAAAATTTCCTTGAAATGCATCTGCTTTATCCTTGAGTGGATTTGGAATCAAGTCTTCAATCGCATTCAGTGGGTAATAATGCATTGTGCTATTATTAATAACTCTTGAATGAAATCCCCATCTAATTCCGGGTTCAATAAACATGGTATAGGCAAGGTAGATGAAAAGCGCCAATCCCGTTTTTTTAATGATCAATCCGATCAATAATCCGAATACACAATAACCGAAACACATCAAATAAAATTTACCGAAGATGGCTAATGAATCCGTAAAATCTGATAAGTAAATTTTGGGGGTGTTAAAAAATCCGAAAACGGAACCGATTAAGATATAATAGAGTGTTACAAATCCACAAACAGCAGCTACAAAGTATAGTTTGCTTAAAATAAATTCTTTTCGGGATAGTCCTGTTAGCATATTTTGCCGCAATGTTTTATTGGTATAGTCATTCGTGACAGATAATAGAGCCATAAAGCCTAAGAAGAAAAATGCCAACCAATTACCGACATATCCTAAAATTTCAAAAACAGTAGGAAAAGAATAGAAAGAATCAATAAAAGTCTGTGCTTGTTGTGGTGCTTGGATTCTTTTTCCAGCTATCAACAATAAAGGAAAAGTAAGGACAAATAAAAATGATAATACGCGAAACGCTGTATAATTTTTCATTTTCAACCATTCCAACTTTATTAAGTGTCCCATTTTATTTGTTTTTGGTGATTTCAAGAAATTCTTGTTCGAGACTTGTTTTCTTGGTCAAAAGATGACTTATCGTTATGCCATTTTCAAAAGCTAATTTATTCAATTCACCAGAAGAAAAATTGGCGTCGATATTGAATACAATTTTTTCACCGCTCTTGTTTAAACCCGATATTTCGTATCTGTTATCGAGTAAATCAAGTAGCTTACCATTGTTATCAGAAATCAATTCCACTTGAATTTGATCACTCAGAATTGAACCAACTTCACCAGTAGCCAACAGTTTCCCTTTCTTAATAATGGCAACATGTGAACATACTTTTTCGACCTCATCCAAAATATGACTAGCCATTAAAATCGTTGTCCCAGAATGAGCAATTTTTTGAATAATTTCGCGCACCTCAGAAATTCCTTGTGGGTCCAGACCATTTGTTGGTTCGTCTAAAATCAAAAATTCAGGATTTCCTATCAACGCTCCTGCCAATGCCAGACGTTGCTTCATTCCTAACGAATAAGTGTGAAAACGAGAATTTTTTCTATGAATTAAATCCACTAATTCTAATGTTGGTTCAATATTTTCACGGCCTGCTTTTTTGATGTGTGCGATGAGTTCAAGATTCTCAATTGCAGTCATGTATGGATAAAAATTGGGTGTTTCCAAGATAGTCCCAATTTTTGTGTTTTGATTGTTATTGGATGAGCCGTCAAACCAATTGTAACTACCGCTATTTGCTTTAATCAATCCCAGGACAATCCCGAGCGTAGTTGTTTTACCGCTTCCATTAGGACCGAGTAGCCCAAAAATTTCTCCTTTATTGATGGTTAGGTGAAGATCATTGACGGCGGTGATGCGACCATATTTTTTTGTGATCCCATTAATTTGTAGTACGGGCATAGTATTCCGGATTTGGTCTAAAGATAGTTGGCTATCAAACAAATACAAGAATAATTTGGACTAATTAGTGGAAATTTTCTACATGGTACATAGTCGAAGCGTTGAAAGAGACCTATATTTTTTTGTAAGTTGAAGCTCAGTTTGACGTAATTATATTGTTTAATTCCAGATTTAGGTCTACCCATAAAAGAGATAATCTATAATTTTAATTTAAACGAACATTTTGGTCAAGCCTTTTGAAGGATTTACAAGCCAACATCCACGTCCTACACCTGCGTTTTCTAAGTAAAAAAAACCACGTTCTCCAATCTATGTGTTTACTTCGACTTCGCTAAGTACAAGCCTCTATTTCTTATCTATACTTTGTGTTATACAAATTGTACTCTATAAGTGCGGTTATTATATGGAGGAAAATTTTATTGAGATTAAGGCGGAAAACGCAGACATAGCCTTAGTTACGGCGAGCCTGCCTGACTGCGTCAAGCAGACAGGGCTTTCCAACGCAGATATCAGTAAAATTTTCTCATAGATATCCGCAATTATAGAGTATTATTTGTATTAAGGTTTTAAACAAATAGGAAGCCTGTTCTACAAAAAAAAACCCGCTGTCGAGAAAAAATCCTGACAACGGGTCTAAAAAGCAAAAGCTTTTTGGGTGTTATTGATTTGAGATGTTATTTATTTTCTTTGAAGCTTCCGCTTGATCGTAAATGCTAATTAATTTTTCAATTTCATGTTTTTCAACCACAACAAGCGGTACCCATATTTTCAAATCTGGTACGATAGTTTCTGTTTCCACATATGTCTCTTCTTCAGTTGAAGTAATTTCAAGGTTTTCAATTGAATCAATAGTTTCTTCATTTGCTGCTGGTTTGACCTGTAAAGCAAATGGCTCTTCAATCAAAGGAAGTCGCACAGGAGGAGATAGTATTTCAAGCTTCGTATCTTCATCCATTACATCTGCAAAGTCTTCATCATCTTCCATCAATAGCTTCCAGAGTTCGTCTACGTCAACATCTTGTTCTTTTTTAGCTTTTTTTGTTCGCTTTTTCTTTTTCCTCTTTTTGATCTCGTAAACAAAATCTTCTTTTTCCTCCACCTCTTCAATGATCGGTAGGGGAGTATTGACTACAGGTTTACTATCTTGGGTGACAGTTTCTTCTACGGCAATATATTCAGAAGACTGATTTTTATCTATGGTAAAATACAAAGTTAACGACATGAAGCAAAGCAGGACAGCTGCAATTTTCATCAGGTTTTCCAAATGCTTTTTTACGTATAAATTCAACGGGATACCTTCTTTAACGGTTTCCCAAACTTCGGGTGAAGGAGTGACTTCATTATCCGTCAATTTGCTGTTAAATATTTTGTCGAAGCCTTCAATATCTATTCCAGCCTCAATGTTTTCCCAGACATTGTTGCTCGGTGTTTCCTCAAAATTTTCAAATGAATCTTTGAAATGTGTGTCTAGCCTTTCCTCTTTATTGTTCAAGTACTTTTTCATTGGTTTCAACTTCTTTAATCAATTTTTGTAAAGTATATCTTGCTTTGGCTAGTTGTGATTTTGATGTTCCTTCCTTTATATTAAGTGATTTTGCAATTTCCTTGTGGGTATATCCTTCTATTGCGTATAGATTAAATACCGTACGATAACCAGGAGGTAATTGTTGTAATAATTTTAGTAGATCTTTGGCAGCTAGATTTTGAAAAATGTTGTTATCTATTGTAATGTCATATGCCTTTTCAATTTCGACGTGCTTCATGATATACTTTTCTTTCCGCACATGTTCAATAGCTGTATTAACAATGATTCTACGTATCCATCCTTCAAAGGAACCTTCGTTTCTGAATTTGTCAAGGTTATTGAAGATTTTAATAAAACCTTCTTGCAAAATGTCTTCAGCACGTGAACGGTCTGTTGCATATCGCAAACAAACTCCCATCATCTTACCTGCGTAAGTGTCATAAAGTGTTTTCTGAGCATGTCGATTTCCTGAAATACATTCCCTGATCAGGTATCGATCATCAACACGATCAAATGGAATTGAAAAATCATTCATTCTTATTGATTGTTTGATTAATTAATATTTATCATTAAACAATTCTTTGAGGAGGTATTAATTCGATAAAAAATCAATAAATTTTTTCATTGCTTTTCCACGATGACTGATTTTTGATTTTTCCTCCATATTCATTTGAGCAAAAGTTACATCATAATCATTTGGGATAAATATAGGGTCATATCCAAATCCTTGAGTTCCTTGTTTTGTTAGTGCAACACTTCCTTCACAGATTCCTTCAAAACATTTCACCTCTCCGTCTATAATAAGTGCAATTACTGTTATGAATTTGGCACTTCTGTTTTCTTTACCGATTAAGCCATCGAGCACTTTTTGCATGTTGTTGTGAGCGTCTCGTTCCGGACCTGCATATCTTGCCGCCAACACACCTGGTTCACCATTTAATCCTGCCACTTCAAATCCAGTATCTTCGGAGAAACAATTATAACCTAAATTATCATAAACAAATTGTGCTTTTTGGATAGCATTACCTTCAATAGTTGGCGAAGTTTCAGGGATGTCATCGAAAAAGGAAATGTCTTTCAAACTTTTGATTTCATATTTGCCTGCCAAATAATTGTTTACTTCTTTTACTTTATTTGCATTGCTTGTAGCAAATATCAAAGTCGATAAATTTGTCTTTAGTGATTTCATGTTAGCGTACTACCTTTTATACACTTCCAAAGTGTTTTTTTTAAATTTTGATCTTGAGCTATCTCTTCCAAACTATTTGAAAAGATGTACTCAATATTATGAAAATTAATGAGTTCATTATATCGAAAATCAAAATTTAAACTTAATGACCTGGGATTAATGCCAAAACAAAGAACATTTGTTATTCTGTAAGTGTTTACTAGTTGAAACCACCTTATTTTGCTCCCACTTTTGAGAGATACTTTCAAAACATCTTGGTCAGTATCACATTCAATTGCTTTAGAAATTATGGTATCAAGCAACTCTATTTCTGATTTAGACGTAGATAAAGGAAAGACGATGGCGATTCCCTTTTGGTTGTCCCCAGATATCGCAATGTGTGAAGAATTGTCATCTGTGACGTTATATTTAGTTAGTTCAATCATTAGTATTCCAGAATAAAATTTCTCAATTAGCTAAATTATCAGAACGAAGCAGTAATTAATTTGGTTTCAGATTTAAAATTAGAATAATCGTTTAAAAGACTGTATTTTTGTGGTACCCTAAATTATTTTTGTCGTATGAATAACATCATAAAAATAACTAAATCATCTCGATCTAATGTGTCGAATGTAGACTTTGACAATATTCCCTTTGGTAGAACTTTTTCTGATCACATGTTTGAGGCAGATTATATCAACGGTGAATGGACTAACTTCGAGATTAAACCATTCGATCGCATCTCAATCCATCCTGCGAATTTAGCTTTACATTACGGGCAATCCATTTTTGAAGGAATGAAAGCTTCTCTATCTATAAATGGTGACCCATTATTTTTCCGACCAGAGCAGCATTCAATCAGAATGAATGCATCAGCAAGGCGGATGTGTATGCCTGAATTCCCTCAAGAAGTATTTTTAGACGCAATTCACAAGTTGGTTGCAATTGAAAAAGAATGGATTCCCAAAAAGAAAGGTAGTGCACTTTACATCCGACCTTTTATGTTTGCCAATGGCGAATTTATTGGTGTAAAGGAATCTGACACTTACAAGTTTATCATTTTCACGGGTCCAGTTGGTCCTTATTATGCAAAACCAGTCTCGTTGATCGCTGAAGAACATTATGTTCGTGCAGCGGTAGGTGGGGTAGGTGAAGCAAAAGCTGCTGGAAATTATGCGGCATCTTTATTACCTGCTCGATTAGCCAAGGAAAAAGGATATGATCAAATTTTATGGTTGGATGCAGTTGAGCATAAGTATGTTCAAGAAGTGGGAACTATGAATATTTTCTTCGTGATTGACGGCAAAGTGCTAACTCCAAAAACGGATGGCGCCATCTTAAAAGGAATCACTCGGAAAACCGTGCTTCAATTGTTGGAAGACAAAGGAATTGAGACTATTGAAGAATTAATTGATATCAATGACATTGTCGAAGCACACAAAGCAGGATTGTTGCAAGAGGTGTTCGGAACAGGGACCGCGGCTGTTGTCAGTCATGTTTCAAAAATTATGTACAGAGATACATTAATTGAATTACCACCAGTTGAAAATCGCAAAGTCGGTCCGATGATAAAAGAAACAATAGACGGATTGAGAGCCGGTACAATAGAAGATCGTCATAATTGGATTGTACCAGTTAAACAACTTGTTAACGTATAAAGAAAAACAATTTATAATACCAGCGCCTTCATTGAATAAGTGAAGGCGTTTTTTTTGTACCAAAAGCGATTCTTTCTTCATATCTAAAAATTGGAAAGAAATTTGCAGCCCCTATTCAGATTTTCCTCCCTTTAAAGCTCCTCATATATTTCATTCCCTCGATTTATCAACTAAACGTATTTGCAAATGACAAAGTTAGTAAGGTCTTCCTTTGGAGCTGTCAGCATTTTAATGATGGCATTAATTTTTAATGTAATGTCCAACAATCCTGTTGGCGAAAGTAACTCGACTAAAACATTACTTAAAAATGGTTGGGAAGATATCAATCATTATCGAAAGGATTTACAAAATTCTGATTTATCAACAAAAAAATTACAAAAGAAAGCGCAAAAAGATTTGGTAGGAAAATCAGTGCGTTTTAATGGTTATGTAAAACTATTAAGACCTCATTTTGCCAAGGACTTTGACTACTACCTTACTAGAGAATTAGAGACAGATTGCTTACCAATTATCAAGTCGGAAGAGTATTGTGGGAAACAAGATCCCGGTTATTTTAGAGTGATTTTCAATGGCTCCGGTGCTTCGAAAAGAGACATGGATATCATGCTCAAGCCACACAAAAATAAGTACGTTTCACAAAGAGGTGAGTTGACTACCAACACTTTAGATGATGGAAATTATGAGGTAAGTACCTATGAAAAATCATTTAATGTGCAAGCGAAAATTAGAGATGTGCACTTCAATTGTTTGAATGATGATTGTAGTGAGAATGCATTAACAGTACATATTGATGAATGGAGATTCACTCGATTGCCATAATTGAATACTTTTTTAGTCTGAAATTTATTTTACTCAGATGATAAAATCCGCCTATTAGAACGAAGTTGATTGATTAATAGTTTTTGGCGAATAAAAGGTTAAAAAGCTCCTGAACGAGTTCTTTAACCTTTTTTGTTTGCTCATTTAAATTGAGTCGGCATCGAATTTGCTTTATACATATATCAGTTAGGTGTAATCTGAAAAATCTGATTTTATTAAAATTCTAATCCTATGTCATTCAGAAATTCGTTATTCTTTTTATTGACTATCAGTAGTTTAACTTTGTTTGCAAAAAATGGAGAACCCAACGGCTTATTGAAATCACTTGAATCTCAATCAGGGGAGGAACGCGTCGTTACTTTAAATGCGATTTCAAAAGAATATATAAAGTCAAAAAATTTTAAAAGTGCTTTACGCCATATTGAAGAATCGATTATGCTTGCCAAGGCGCTCAATTTCGAATCTGGTTTTGCCGCAGCATTGGATAATAAAGGGCAAATTTTTGAAACAAGATTCGATTACACGAATGCGATGGTTCATTATGTTGAATCTTTAAAAATCCAACAAAAAAATAATAATCAGGTTGGAATAGCTCAATCAAAAAATAATATTGGAAAGCTATTCTTTCTACAAGAAGATTATACAAGTGCATTAGACAATTTAAATCAAGCACTTTCAATCATCAAACCGACTGCTGAAAATCAACTGAAATCAGATATCTATTTCAATATTGGAAACGTCTATTTGGCTAAAAAAACTTATGGAGACGCAACTCAGAATTTCAATGTAGCCATGAGTTTAATGATCAAAAACAAACAATATAAAGATGCTTCAATGCTGTCGAACATGATGGGCGACATTGAGAAAGAATTAGGAAGATATGATGAAGCATTGGTGTATTATCAAAAAGCATACGATATTGATTCCTCAGTCAATGATGTGGCTTCATTAGCAGGTGACCAATCTAATATTGCGATGATCTATCTGGCACAATCGGCATACGAAGAAGCAATAGAAGCAAATGAAATGGTTTTTAGAATGTGTGCGGCTTCTAACGATGAAGTTTGTAAAGCAAGAGCTTATTTAAATGAGGGGAGAATTTATGCAGCAGCTAATAAAAAAACAGCTGCAAATAAGTCTTTGTCAAGTTGCTCTAACATCATGAAGACATTGACTATAGGTCCTGGGACAAAAGATATTTATGAATCTTTATCAGCGACTTATGCTAAATTAGGAGATTTTAAAAATGCATATTCCTTCAATCAACTATATGTGAAAAATAAAGAAGTGCTTTTTAATGAAGATAAATCAAGAGCATTGTTAGAATTAACAACAAAGTATGAGTCTGAATTTGAAGCAGAGACACAAAAACAAACGATTTACACCCTTGAGAAAGAAAAAGTGCACAGCAAGAATATTCGTTATTTTTTAATGGCCATCATTGGATTAATTGGTATGCTTTCAATGGTTTTATTAAAAAGTTATAAAAACAAGAAAAGAGATAACGCATTGTTGCAAGAGAAGAATGACAAAATTGGTTATCAAAAAGAGGAGATAAAAAAGAAAAATTCACAGTTGGAAGAAACCAACTCTCAATTGGATTTATTGAATGGAAAACTGGTCGGAGAAATGGCAGAGCGAGAAAGTATTGAGCAAGTTAGTTTTGCACGTGACACCTTCTTGGCTGCAATGAGTCAAGAAATGAGAACACCCATCAATATGATTACAGGTACCTCTCATTTATTGATGAAAGAAGAGCCACGTACAGATCAAGTGGAACATCTCAGAACATTGCAATTTGCGGCAAATGATCTAGTCGTATTTATCAATGACATTCTGGATTTCTCCAAAATTGAGGCAGGAAAATTAAATATCTCTAGCAGACCATTCAATCCTATTAATACTTTCAATGAAATTGAGGATCGATTCAAGGTACTGACTAAAGATAAAAACGTCAATTTTTCAATGGAATTAAATGAAAATGTACCTGAAAATATTATCGGAGATCCAATCCGACTTAATCAGGTCATGACCAATCTAATTGGTAATTCATTTGATAATACGGAAGAGGGAACCATTGATGTGAAAGTTGAAGTGATGCATGAAACGAGTTCAGAGTCAACTTTCAAAATCGTGATAGAAGATACAGGTCAAGGAATGTCCAAAGAACAAATAGATCGTATTTTCAAGCAAATGAAAAAAGGAGAAAGTACAGAAAATAATTTTGAAGGATACGATACGGCAACAATGGGACTTTTCATCGCCAAACGTCTCGTCGAGTTGCAAAACGGAAAAATTGAAATGAATTCCTACCAAGGAAAACAAACTGTTGTAACCGTATATCTACCATTCAAAAATGTAAACACCAAGTTTGCGAAAAAGATGATTTCACCT
Organism: uncultured Saprospiraceae bacterium; assembly: GCA_937928575.1. Classification (GTDB taxonomy): domain Bacteria; phylum Bacteroidota; class Bacteroidia; order Chitinophagales; family Saprospiraceae; genus CALDGQ01. Next base: position 11,641 of record CALFWW010000091.1, read on the forward strand.
GAGATGCTTTCTTCAAGTGGTCATCGTATATTAGTTGTTGAGGATAATAAAATCAACCAGATTGTAGTCGCCAAAATGTTGACTAAGATCGGTATGCAAGTGGTGACTGCCAATAACGGTATCGAAGCATTAAACGAAATTAAAGCTCAAAACTTCGACCTCATTTTAATGGATATTCAAATGCCAAAAATGGATGGATACCGTGCTACTGCGGAAATTCGTAAAATGGCAGATCCAATGAAAAGAGATGTGCCGATCATTGCATTGACCGCTTCTGCTTTCTTAACCGAAAAAGAAAAAGCCAAACTTTTTGGAATGAACGACCATGTTGGAAAACCTTTTAGTCCAGAAGATTTGATGGAGAAAATTAAAATGTGTCTGGCGGTTTATCATAAATAATAAGTAATACAAATTGTAGTCTATAAT
>CALFWW010000092.1 GCA_937928575.1 uncultured Saprospiraceae bacterium
AAACTTCACATATCGGGTGATTTTAAAATTCATGGGGAAGAGAATTTTGCCAACATTGCTTATTGGGAAAACAATACTTGGGTAAAATTGCAAGATGGAGACTCGGGAGTTATTTACAAGATGGAGACTTATCAAGAGCAATTGTATATTGGAGGAGGATTTGAAAGCTTAGATGGAGATGATTTTTCATTTCTCGCTTACTATGATGAACAAACCTTGAGTTGGTCAAATAGTTCCATCGTATTAGAAAATGGTGAATTAATTAATCTTCCAGGAATATTTAGTGTCAATGATACAGTATGGACGCTTGCTGTTTTTGATGATCGATTATTTGTTGGAGGCCAATTTGATGAACTTCATCCAGATGTAAACCATCCAAATGTTATAAATCATGAAGTAAGTAGTCTGGCTGCATGGTTTGGATATTTATGGCTAGCTGTTGAAGAAAATAATATGGAATACATCAATAAATTGCAACCTGTCGGTGATTCTTTATTTCTCTTTGGCCCAATGGATATTGTTAATTATTTATTGTACTCCGAACCAATGCAAATTTATCATGATGGGGAAATAGAAATTCCATTTTCGAATAGTGCGCCTTTTTGGATTTTAGATGAAAATAAACCACCATTAGTATATGGATATTTGTATCATAATGAGGAACACTATATTTATGGCAATATTATTCCAAGTTGGACAGTAAATGGAGGAGGTTTAGATAATTTAAATGGAATTCAGGATGGATGTTTTGACGCACCGGTATTAGCAGCAGCTGTATTTAAAGGAAACATTTATTTTGCTGGAGATTTTACTGAAGCATTTGATGTACCATTAAACGGGCTGGCGTATTCTTCCTGGGGTGTATCACCTGTAAATATTGAAGCGCATTCTAATCAAAATTTGGATGTAAATTATTATTTATCTAATAAGCAACTTATCATAGAATCTCAAATTAATAGTTTGGATTGCATATTAAGAATCTATAGTCTAACCGGTCAATTGGTGGAAAAATATGATTTAAATGAGAATGCAAGAGAAGTAATTATTAATCTAAGTGATTTACATGATGGAATGTACGTTTTTCATTTTATGAATTCAGAATATCAACAATCAGAAATATTGTCTTTATTTTGAGCAGGAAGTGATTTAGCTTAGAAAAATAAAAAGACCAAAAATCCAACAGTATTTTCAGTCCTTCACTAATCACACAATATTTTTTTACCCCTTCACAAATCAAAAAGGAGTACTCGCACCACCCTCTTCAATCAAAATCAAATAATACATCCCATTTTGTAAATAATTTGTTGGAAAAGTAAATCTATTGAGCCCTTCCACCAATTTTAATTCAATAGAACGAATAAATTTCCCTTGAATGTCTTGAATTTGGAAAGTACAGTTCGACTTATTTAAAGCGTCTATTTGTAAGTTGAGTAGCTCTTGTATCGGATTGATTGTTGAGAGAATGATGTAGGCCCACTAATTGTCGATGGTAAGTAATTGTTCCATCAATATATTTTCAAATTTCAAAACATCCTACACCTTCAGCCCAATCCACTGATCCGACCGCAAAAACCGAATCATAAAAAATAACATCACAATCCAATAAACAATCTCAGTAGACCAAGCCAATACAAGGGAATCTGTTTGTACCAATTCAACAATCGCATAAATAGCAATCAAATACCCAATCGCACACCAAAACTGAATTTTCAAACCATAAAAGGTAGCGCCTGTTCCCGCCAATCCATTGAAGTAAACACCACCAATTGAAAATAAAGCAAGAATACCAACCAATACATAGAGAATAGGACGTGCATCAGTAATCAGCGACATGTCTTCACCACCAAGTAATGGATACAGGATATGCTCAGGAAAAGCAATAACGGGAAAGGTGATAATCATGGTCACAACAAAACAAAGTTTAGCCGTTTTCCAAATAATAGGCATGACCATCTCATTTTTGTGTACACCAATGTAATTACTCACCAAAGTATTAATAGTAGAAGAGAATCCCCAACATGGAATGGATAAGGCTAAGTAAACCATTCTTCCCAAATTAGAAATCGCCAATTGACGCTCACCCATATTTTCAACAATTCCAAAAAAGACAAACCAACTACCTAATCCAACCACCATTTGAGCTACAATGGGTGCTCCGATTCTCAAGATCGTTTTGATTAATTCCAGATCAATTTTGGGTAATTTGAAGAGATTGTATTTTCTGATTTCTTTGTCAAACAAGATGTACACAAAAAAGATAATAAATGCAATGACCTCCGCAATCGAACTCGCTAAACCTGCTCCAGCAATACCCATTTCCGGTAGACCAAAATTTCCAAATATTAATCCGTAATTCAAGATAATATTGACAATCATGAGGATTAAGGTATCCCACATAATGAAATTGGTCCGTGCAATACCTGTATACATGGCGACAATCCCAATCCCGATATAACTGAAAAAGACTCCATAAGATCGGGTGTAAATGTATTCCAGACTTTTGTAGAAAATTTGATCGGAGTCTACAAAGAGTGAGAAAAAATAGTAAGACCCAAATTGCATAAAGAGAAACATAAAAACCGCAAGTCCTAATTCGAAGTAAGTCATCGCATAAAAAGTACGACCCACTTGTTCTGGTTTCCCTTCTCCTACTCGTCTTGCAATCATAATTTGCCCGCCACGTGAAAAGCCGTATCCAATTGCCGCAATGATCAAATAAAAGACACTTACAAATCCAATGGCTGCAAAATCAGTTTCACTTAAATGATACAGGAATACACTATCGCTTAGTGCAATAATATTTTGAACAGCGCTTCCCAACATAATAGGTGTCGAAATCGCCAAGATCTGCTTATATGATGTTCCTAACTGCATTGGGTTGTAATACAAAGTGTAGTCAGAATTGTAGTATTCCAGCTACAATTTGTAGCACAATATTAAGGCTTTTATATATGAAATGACAAAGTGAAATGACAAAGTTATTGACCAACTCACCAATATCTCTTATCAATATCTTAAATTATAATATTTATATGAATCAACTCTCGAATAAGTTGTATTTTCAGAACATAAAACAGGTGCATTTGCACCGCATTAAACCCTTTGCGAAATCAATGAAATTATTATGAACAATTTTTCAAACATCATTGCAACTTATTGTTTAATTGCAGGTACGTTCATTATGTATTCTTGCAACAATAAAGCTGTAAAAACAGATAAATTAAACCAAACAATCGGAATGGATTTAAAAGAAAAAGAAAAGGTAACTGCACCAATCGCGAAAAAAGTGCCGAAGGAAATGACCATCCACGGTGATACCCGGATTGACAATTATTATTGGATGAATCAGCGAGAAGATCCAGAAGTGATCCAATATCTCAATGATGAAAATGCCTATACCGCTTCTGTAATGGCACATACGGATAAATTTCAAGAAAAATTATATACAGAAATTGTTGACAGAATTAAACAGGAAGATAATTCTGTGCCTTATAAAAAGGACGGCTATTTTTATGTAACGCGATTTGAAAAAGGGAAAGAACATCCGATCTATACTCGCCATAAAGACAACATGGATGCACCCGAAAATATCATGTTAGATGTCAATGAATTGGCAAAGCCATACAGTTATTATGCTGTTGGTAATTTATCGGTCAGTCCAAATAACAAGATATTGATGTATGCAGAAGATACGTTGAGTCGTCGTATCTACACCATCCGTTTCAAGAATTTAGAAACAGGAGAAATGCTAGAGGATGTTATCCCTGGAATCACTCCTTCGGTTGCTTGGGCAAATGACAATCAACATGTTTTTTATACCGTGAAAGATGATGCTTTGCGTCCTTATAAAATATTCCGACATAAGTTAGGAACCCCTACTTCTAAAGATGTTGAGGTCTATCACGAGAAAGACGATACTTTCAATTGTTATGTTTGGAGATCTAAATCCAAGAAATACATCATGATTGGAAGCTATCAAACTGTTTCTAGTGAGTTTAGATATTTGGAGGCGGATAATCCAACTGCTGATTTCAAAGTATTTCAACCACGTGAAAGAAACTTAGAGTACTCGGTTTCTCACGTCGGCGATCGTTTCTTGATCAGAACCAATAAAGACGCAAAGAATTTCCAATTGATGGAAACAACTGAAGCGAATACAACTAAAGATAATTGGAAAACGGTAATCGCACATCGCGACGATATATTGTTAGAAGGATTCGAAGTTTTCAAAAATCACATGGTTTTGGAAGAGCGTATTAAGGGGATCAGTAATTTGCGTGTAATTTCTGATAAAGCTGATTATTATATTGATTTTGGTGAAGATGCTTACTTGGCATACACTTCTACCAATCCTGAGTTTGATACGGATATTGTTCGTGTTGGATTTACTTCATTGACTACTCCGAATTCAACTTTTGATTACGACATGAACACCAAAAAACTAACCTTATTGAAAGAGCAAGAAGTCGTTGGTGATTTTGATAAAACCATGTATAAGTCAGAAAGAATTTATGCTAAAGTAAGAGACGGTGTGGAAGTGCCAATTTCTTTGGTTTATCATAAAGATACGAAGTTGGGACCGGATACTGATTTGCTGCTATACGGTTATGGTTCTTATGGAAACAGTATGGATCCTTATTTTAGTTCGGTACGATTGAGTTTGTTGGATAGAGGATTTGTATTTGCGATTGCGCATATTCGTGGTGGTGAAGAAATGGGGCGTCAATGGTATGAAGATGGTAAATTACTTAACAAGAAAAACACGTTTTACGATTTTATTGATTGTGGAGAGCATTTGATCAAAAACAACTATACCTCTAAAGCTAACATGTATGCACAAGGTGGAAGCGCGGGTGGATTGCTGATTGGTGCAGTCATCAATTATCGTCCAGATTTATTCAATGGATGTATCGCCGCTGTTCCGTTTGTAGATGTGGTAACTACGATGTTGGATGAATCTATTCCTTTGACTACCGGAGAATTCGATGAGTGGGGAAATCCAAAAGACAAAGAATATTACGACTATATCAAGTCTTATTCACCATATGATAATGTGGAAGCAAAGGACTACCCTCACCTCTTAATAACAACGGGCTTACATGATTCTCAAGTTCAATATTGGGAGCCAGCTAAGTGGATTGCCAAGCTACGTGATATGAGAACGGATAAGAGTACACTCCTACTGGACACTAATATGGATGCAGGACATGGTGGTTCCTCCGGTCGATTTGCAAGGTACAAGAAGACGGCTTTGAATTATGCTTTCTTGTTGGATTTGGCTGGGAAAACTGAAAAATAATTAAAAATGTAAAATTTTACGCCCATTCTGGCGAAATAAAAATGTAAAATTAAAAATTAAAAATATGACGCCCAATACGTGTGCAATACGTATTGGGCGTCTATTTATAATTTTACATTTTTAATTCCCCGCGAATGGGTGTCTATTTAAAAACTAGCGCTTCCGGTTGATGGCTAGCTCCATACTGAGGCACTTCCGCATCTTCTTTACTCAACCACTTCATCATCCTTACATGCTTCTTAAAAGCTTGCCACATATTCTCATTCTCGTAATAATCCATGCCGAATTCTTTAGCCGTTTCCTTCACAATAGCCGTCAATGGTGTATAATGAACATGACAAATAGTAGGGAATAAATGATGAATAACATGTAAATTAATCCCACCCATATACCAAGTCGAAAAAGGATGTTTTCTAGAAAAGTCTGAAGTCGTTTCTAACACATGAATTGCATAATTGTTTTCAATATTCCCGTCATCATCAGGAAGTGGATAATGCGTTCCTGTATAAATATGTGTCACCTGAAAAATCAATGCAAACATAATACTAGAAGGAATGTGAAAAGCAAGATAAGAAACCGCAATTACCCATCCCGGGACATCCAGAATCAGCAGTGGTAATATCAATGCATATCCAAAATAGAAAATTTTTGAAAAGATCAACATCCAAAATTCTTCTCTCGGGTGTTCGACATTTTTATCATTCCCGATACCTTCTTCTACAAAAAACCATTTAAAATCTTTTACCGCTGTCCAATGCAAACTTGCGAAAGCATAAGCGAACATGAAGTACCAGTGTTGGAATCTATGTTTAGGTTCATAAGGTTCGTGAGGTGAGAAACGGAAAAGACCATGTGTTTCTAATGTTACATCAATGCCATGAATGTTGACAAATGCGTGATGTGCATTGTGCATTCTGGTGAATAAATAGGAATTTCCACCGATAAAATTCATGGAATAGCCTAATAGCTTGTTGGTTTTTTTATTGGGAGAATAAGCATTGTGGCAAGCATCATGCACCACATTAAATGCAATGAAAATATTGATGAATCCAAAAACACAAAAGGCAGCGATGGTTGCCACATAACTAAAACTAAAAGTATTGGTGATGATCAAGCCATAAACAATCGCCCAAAGGGTAAAAGCCAAAACGGTTTTGAAATACATCATTCCATTGGCGTGCTTTGTGATGTCATTGTCGATGAAATACTGATCAACTCGACCTTTCAATATTTTGAAAAACTCATCTTTCTTAGGGGTGCTTCTGTACTTTACTCTTTTTTGAGATGTTGTTTTCTTAAACATGCTGTTCTATTGGTTGTTAATACGTTATTGTAAATATATACAAATTGGACTCTAAAATTAGGGTATTCAATAAGAAAAATTTACACGTAATTAGCTGAAATGTACTATATAAAAAACGCCTTCTCAAACTTGAAAAGGCGTTTTTTATGTAGAAATTCTATGCGTAAAAATACTTGGAATTTAATTGTTGAGCATTACTTCAAAAACATCATTTCTCTGTATTTCGGTAATTGCCAATCTTGATCATCTACCAACATTTCAATATCATCCGCATGTACTCTTATTTTATCCATCAAAGGCTTCACTTTGTTACAAAATGCTTTTGCACAGGCAGCAGCGGATTTTGCTTTGTGAGCTGTATGACGCTCTTTGGTCATTTTCTTACCCAGATCATTCATGGAATTCATAGCTTTCGAAATACGGAGAATTAACTCTTTCTGCATTGCACATTCTTTGGCAGGAATTCCTGCTGTCTTCATGGCTGCCATATTTTGAGCCAATCTAGTTTGGTAAGCAACTCCAGCAGGAATCACATAATTCAAACAAAGCTCTTGCAAAGTCTGAGATTCAATATCCATGTTGAGGATATAATTTTCCAACATGACATCATAATGTGCCTCCAATTCCACTTCTGTCAAAACCCCACTATCTGCATATAGTTTTTTAGAATCTTCAGAGACATAAGCTTCCAAAGCAGCAGGAGTATTTAAATTGTTAGATAAGCCTCTTTTCTTTGCTTCTTTTTTCCATTCCTCACTATATCCATCTCCTTCAAAACGGATGGCTTTACTCTTTTTGATATAAGCTTTCAAAACTTTTAAAATAGCCGTGTCACGAGAACCCTTCTTGTTCTTTTTCATGACGGCAGTTACATCATTCTCGAAGTTCAATAACTGTTGTCCCATCAACATATTCAACACGGTCATTGGCTGTGCACAATTTTGATTAGAACCCACCATTCTTACTTCGAATTTGTTTCCTGTGAAAGCAAACGGAGAAGTTCTGTTACGATCCGTATTGTCCTTTTCTAAATCAGGAATTTTACTTAGCAAATTCAATATATCTTTCACATCTGCTTTCGACGCTTTTCCTTTTTCAATAGCGTTTAGAACATTGGTCATTTTGTCTCCAATAAATACTGAGACAATTGCAGGTGGCGCTTCATTTGCTCCTAGTCTATGGTCGTTAGAAAAACTAGCAACAGTTGCACGCAACAAATCCGCATTGCTATAAACCGCCATTATGGTGTTGACGAAGAATGACAAGAAACGAAGATTTTTGCCAGGATCCGAACCAGGAGATAAAAGATTGACACCTGTATTAGTAGACATCGACCAATTATTGTGCTTTCCAGATCCGTTGACACCACTAAAAGGTTTTTCGTGTAGCAACACTTTTAGTTTGTGACGCACTGCCACCCGTTCCATCAAGTCCATCAACAATTGGTTGTGATCGACTGCAACATTCACATCCTCAAACATTGGTGCCAATTCATATTGACCAGGCCCTACTTCATTATGACGCGTACGAACTGGTATTCCCAATTTATGACATTCTGTTTCTAAATCTCTCATGTAGGAATACACCCTTTCTGGAATAGAACCGAAATAATGATCGTCTAATTGCTGTCCTTTCGGTGCAGTCTTACCGATCAACGTGCGTCCACACATCATCAAATCAGGACGTGCATTAAATAAAGCTTCATCCACCAAAAAATATTCTTGTTCCCATCCCAATGTCACTCCAACTTTACTCACTTTTTTATCAAACCATTTACAGATCGGAATGGCTGCTGCTTCCAGATACGACTGTGATTTCAAAAGTGGTAATTTGTAATCTAATGATTCACCTGAGTACGTTACAAAAATAGTTGGTATACACAAAGTCATTCCGTCTCCTACTTCCAAAATAAAAGCAGGTGATGAAGGATCCCATGCCGTATATCCTCTCGCTTCAAAAGTGGTTCTCAAACCTCCACCTGGGAAACTACTTCCGTCAGGCTCCTGTTGGGCCAGCGCATCTCCTTTAAATTCTTCAATCGCATTCCCTTTCATATCTAGCGTAAAAAAAGAATCGTGCTTTTCAGCAGTACGACCAGTCAGTGGTTGAAACCAATGTGCATAATGAGAAGCACCTTTATCTTGTGCCCACTTTTTCATAGCCGTTGCAACAGTTTCTGCTACACCTCTTGATAATTTACTACCAGATTGAATAGCTGCTTTTACCTTTAGATAAGACTCTTCATTTAGATATTTGCGCATTGCTTTTTCATTAAAAACATTGCATCCGTAAAAAGAACTGATTACGTGTGAAGGTGGATCCAAAGGTTCGATATCATACGGAGATCTATTTTGTATGTTATCAAGTGCATTAAAACGAGATTGACTCATAATTGGAATGGAGTTTAATTAGTTTATAAATATGTTTCAATAAGTATGACTTAACTCATTTATAATTAATCGCTTACGAAAAATTATATACCAATAAAAAATAGCTTAATGTGCCTCGAGTGGTCGTATAAAAGTAGTGTTTATTCGTCATTTTGAAAAGTAAAATTTATGGAAAATAATTTCAATTTTTGAATTGCTACCAGACACTACTTTTTAATTACGTCAAAAACAAATTTAAGTTTATAATCCATGTTTTATTCAAATTTTATCGGTTCAGATAGCTTAATTGCGATATTTTATAATAGAACCCAAAACTTAACTTATATTTATAGTTACCATACAAATTAACAATGATTTTAAAATACTCTATATCAACCGATGTGTCCAAATATCTGGCCCTACTCGCCTTTCTGGTAATACCAAGTTTCTTAAGTGCTCAAAAGAGAGTGGTCCCACCAGAAGTTCTTGATTTAGATCCTATTTTGCTAGAGGATTATATTGAATCCACTGGTACGGAAGGTGATTTCGATTACAACACCCTCTTCGAGCAATTGGAAGTGTTTTCAAAAAAGCCGCTCAATATCAACAAGGCAAAACGAGATGATCTAAATGATTTGTTCTTTTTAAATGATGTTCAAATCAATGGTTTGATCCAACATCGAAAAAAGTTTGGAGACTTATTGACCCTTCATGAATTACAAGCAGTTCAAGGATTTGATTTGAAGACAATTCGCTTAATTCAACCTTTTATTACGACCAATAAAGGAGTGGATGATTTCAATGTGCGTATTCCGACAATGATGGTTAAAGGAAAGAATGAACTTTTTGGAAGATTCCGACGTGTGCTAGATCCTCAGATTGGATATTTGGTGGATGAAGATTCTCCGTCTAGATTTTTGGGAGATGCCAATCAATATTATTTGCGCTATCGCCATACATACGACAATATTTTGAGTTTTGGGGTGACTGCTGAAAAGGATATTGGAGAAGAGTTTTTCCGAGGAAGCAATAAACATGGTTTTGATTTTTACTCGGCGCATCTTTTTTTAAGAAAATACAACAAGACATTTGAGAATATTGCAATCGGTGATTATGTTGCTAGTTTCGGCCAGGGTTTAATCATGTATGCAGGATTTGGTAGAGGAAAAGGAGCGGATGTGATGAACATAAAACGTTCTTCGAGACCGTTGCAAAAATATTCATCAGTACAAGAAAATGCATTTCTGAGAGGTGCTGGTGTCACCATTAATCTAACACCGAATATACAAACTACTGTTTTCGGATCTTATCAGCAAAGAGATGGAAACTTGAATTTAGCAGATACAACCGATTTAGATATAGACAATATAGGTATTACGTCGTTTCAAGCTTCCGGTTTTCATCGTTCGAGAAATGAAATTGAGGATGAAAATTCAGTTGGTCATTTTACAACTGGAGCAAGTGTGAAGTACCGTACCGATACTTGGCATGTTGCACTCAATGGACTCTACAATAAGTTTGATCGAGCACTAAATAGACGTATTTTTCCATACAATCAATTTTACTTCAATGGTGATGAGTTGTTGAATGGAAGTGTTGATTACTCATTTATCATCAAGAATTTCAATGTATTTGGAGAATTCGGAGTAAGCGATAATGGTGCAATGGCCATGACATCTGGTGCCTTGATAGGATTGGACAGAAAAGTGGATTTGGCGATTTTGTATCGAAATTTTGCAAGGGATTATCAATCATTATATGCCAATCCTGTTGCTGAATCAAGTGGTGGTCGGAATGAGTCAGGTCTATATTTAGGACTTGAGATCAACCCTACGCTGAATTGGAAGTTTGCAGGATATTTTGACATCTACGAGCATCCATGGTTACGTTTTGGAATTGATGGACCTTCCAGTGGATACGATGTACGCGGACGTGTGACCTATAAGATCAAGCGAAAAATGGAAGCTTACATTCAAATCAAAAATGAAAAGAAGCAATTTAATTTACCGAATAATGAAACGAAAAGTGATTTCTTAGTTGAAAATCATTTATTTCAAATCCGTTTTGATATCTCCAATAAATTGACAAAAACCGTACGAATGAGAAGTCGTGCAGATTGGGGTTTCAGAAATGATGGAAATACCAGGCATACTGGGTACGTATTGTTGCAAGATGTTTCTTATAAGCCTGTCGATTTTCCGGTTTCAGGTACTGCGAGATTTGCTATTTATAAAACTGATGGATTTGCCATCCCCTTTTATCACTACGAAAATGACTTGTTAAATAACTTTTCTATTCCTGCTTATTTCGGACAAGGAATGCGGACTTATTTAAATTTGCGTTGGCGAGTTAGAAGAGGATTAATGTTGGAAGCACGATATGCGCAGACCTTCAAGAGAAGTAGTAATATTTTTGATCTTGTTGTTGAAGATATTATTAACACCGTCAATAATGCGCAGAATTTTGGGTTTGATACGACGAATCGTTCGGAAGTGAAGTTTCAGTTTAAGTGGACGTTTTAGGAATCTAGCTTGGGGCGTTGCCGCCAAGCTAATTTGCGTGAACCGTTTTGGGGTCAATTCGTGGTCCTATCTTGACTTAGATTTTTGGTGCATCTTGTTATAATAAAATTAGTTCTACTTATGTTGTTTTACACATAACCCTGAAAGGGTTTAGCAACCTAGCTTGGCGGCAACGCCCCGAGCTAATTTCCATCCGCATACATACCCACGAGCATCAAACAAAATCAATCGTACACCACCTCGCCACCTCCCGATACCCCATTTTCTGATAAATAGAATTAGAAGTAGGATTGGCCATATCAGTAAACAACGCACAGTATTTATATTGTTGTAAAAGCAACTTGGATAAATGATGCGTGACACTACTTCCATATCCCTTTCCACGAAATTCTTTGGGAGTGTACACATAATTGATGGTCACACAATTGCGAGTAGGCCTAGCAGAGCAAGCCATAGAAACGATCTCTTTATTTTCCCACAAAAACACTTCACCATTTTCAATTTTACTTTTAGCGATCGCTGCTGCGTGATCCAATTGTTCACCAGACAACGCTTCGATCAAAAAAGCGGTAAACCATTCCGTCATCAACTCATGATCTTTCATCGTTGCAAGTCTGAACGTCCCTTCAGAGATAGGGACCTCTATCAGTTCCTTTAGTTGATAAGCTTTTTGTTTGAAATTGATTTCCCATTTTTGACCGGTAAATGCATTCCAGCGATCTGCAAATTCTACCATTTCATGATAAGGTCCTACTACTCCATTTACCTCCCAATTGTTGTGAATTAAAAAATCAATCAAAGTATCAAAGTGCGCAACTCCATTTTGTTCACAATACATTAACAGATTTCTCGGAGGTGTTTGCGCGATAGAAATAGCAACTCGCTTTTTATCAAAGACAGATAGCATCTTCAACTTTTTTTCATCGTATGGAAAATGACCCATTGATTTTGGGATGCCGATGATTAAATTATTCGCAGCTTCTTGTCGCTCTAAGAATTCCAAATTTTCACTAAAGAAATCGGTTGTGGATTTGTATTGTTTTATTTTCATTTACTTTTTGTCAAGATTTGAAATGCTTTATTTTTGTTTTAAATTCATTATCGTGATATACCATTCTTTCTCATTTTTCGCTCCCGAAAAAAACAAAAACAAAGGTCCAGCAAAAGCAAAAGCAAAATAAATCGTAAAAGTAAAGACGATGTACAACCACAAGTTTTTCATCTTTTTCCAATGTCCTTCAACAATATCGCCTCATGATTTTTCGACAATAGATTTAATACTCCCTAAAAATTCCTCCATCCCATCTTCCGAGTGCTTTCTACCTTCTTCATTTCCATATCCTTTTTGATGCCATGTCAGAATGGTACGATCTTCTTTTTCCTCCAAAAGATAAGTCACCAAACAATAGTTTTCCGGTTTATCTTCAAGTCCTGAGAATCCACTCCAATAATTATAACTCAATTTTTCATTTGGAATATTTTCAACAACCAACCCTTTATCCATGTATGACTGTCCTTCATAATTTCCTTGAAAAAGAATCGAACTCCCCACCTTCCAATCGGTCATGCAATTGGTGCCGAAAAGATATTGCTTGATAATTTTGGGGTCAGTTAATGCATTCCAGACTGTAGCTTTATCAGCTTTGATATCAACAGTTGCTTTAACTTCTAAATCGTGATTCATTTATTTAAATTTTATGGTTTTTACCGTTTCCTTGTATTTATTAATGTGGTTATTGATTTCATCAAAAGCAATTCCAGTGAACTTCATCGTACGTTGTTGAGGATCAGATAGAATGACAAAATAAACTTTTCCATCCACGCCATTCAAAGAAAAATCGGTTTCAAATTCAAGGGCATCATACTCACCAATCTTCGTTTCTTTCCAGTTATTTTTAGTGTTGTAAATTTTTGATTTTAAATAAGTCTTTGACCAATACTCCATCAACTGAATTCGACTGCTTTGCGTGCTTGGACCCATTTCATTGACGAGTATTGAGTTTACAATTTTATTGTTATCTAAATACTTTCCGTCTGCTGTATATCTGAAATCATTTATGTTGACCTTCGCAATTTTAAAATTGGTAATACTTTCATCAAATGCAAATGTCGCAGTTTCTAGTGGATCAAATTCGACATCCTCGTCCACACAAATACTTTTGAGAATCGATAACATTTCATCCCGACTCTCTGCTGAATCCAGATTGCACTGAGATAATAACATATAACTGTTGGCATCATCACCATAATTTAATAAGTAGAAGTGCTGATTTTTGTCAACAATAACGGATTCTCTAAAAAGCGCTGGCAGGTTATTAAAAGTAAGTTCTTTGAAACGTAAGGTTTCTGCTTCAGGATCTTTTACTTCCAATGCTGACTTACGTTCTTGATACTTGAATGGCATTTGAAGTTTTGAAAGAATTATGAATTCATTTTCAGACTTTACGTATCGAAATGGATTGACAAATTTGTAGCTAGATGGAATAATTGCCAATAAATTAGTACCAAGTACACGTTGGTGTTGACTCGATTTTTTATTCACCAAATTATCAGGAAATGTGCCCTTCGTAGCTTCATCATTAGAAGTACAACTGAGGCCAACGAGAAGGACCCATAAATATAAAACTCCCTTTTTCATAAAACTGATTTTTAAGAATGAGACTTAGTTATACAACAAATACTTAGCCCGCTTCATCTTAAAAGCCTCCAACTCAACTTGCCAACTCTCCCGAATCTCTTCTGCACTCTTTCCGGCAACAATTTGCTGACGTAATTTTTCTGTACCTGCCAATTTTTCAAAAAAGGAATTGAAGAATTTATCTTTATTTGGGAATTGCTTATACGCTTCTACCAAGTATTCCATATGTAAACGTCCTGTTTGATCAGACCCCAAATACCGAGCAGGTTCGAAGATCATACCTTTGCAAATTTTGCCATCGTGTTTGGGGTTTTTGGCTCCTTCATTTGGAGCGGGTGTGAATTGTACAGGTGTCTTTGAAATCCCCCAAAAGGCTGCATCCTTATAATCAGGGTGACCCACCATTTGAAATTGATAGGTTGTCCCACGTCCAATACTGACATCAGTGCCTTCAAAAAAACACAACGATGGATACAAATAGATGGCATTCATATTGGGTAAATTCGGAGATGGTTTGATAGGAAGTATATACTTTGTTTTGTGATCATAATTTAAGCAATTGATAATTTGTAAATCACATGTTAATTTATTGTCCAACCAACCTTCACCGTTGATCATTTTCGCCAATTCACCCACTGTCATTCCATGCACAACTGGTATTGGATCCAACCCTACAAAAGATTGGTGCTTTGCTTCTCTGATAGGACCATCAACGTAGTGTCCGTTGGGATTAGGGCGGTCCAACACAAGTAGTTGCTTATTGTTTTCAGCACATGCTTCCATTACATAATGCATCGTAGATATGTACGTGTAAAAACGAGCACCAACATCTTGGATATCAAAAATCAGGACATCAATTCCATTCAACATTTCCTTGGTTGGTTTTTTATTTTTACCATAAAGGGAAATCAATGGTAAGCCACTTTTCTTATCCTTGCCGTTTGCTACTAGTTCACCTGCATCTGCTTTTCCTCGAAAACCATGTTCAGGTGCAAATATTTTTTTGACATTGATTTTTTCTTCCAATAAAACATCCACTAAATGAGCGTTCCCGACTCTTGAAGTGTGGTTGACAACCAAACCGACAGACTTGCCTTTCAATAAATTCAGATATTCATCCAATCTTTCTGCTCCGGTGATTGGGTACGCTCCTTTTTTAGATAGTGCAGTTGAGGAAACATTTGCAGAAGTTGATTCCACTTTTTCAGGTGGGGAAGTTGATTCGCTCGTACCGTTTTCAGTACTGCTACATGACATAAAAAATGAGGTAGCAAATAATATTAGTAATATTTTTAAATTTAGTAGCATATTTTTAATTTACATCGGATTTTCAAAAGAAACGCAGGATTGAATTGTTTCATTTTATAATGGAGCAGCGATACTGCGTTTTTTTATGCCCACAATATACAATGAAGAAAAAGAAAATTTACGCCATAATTGATATTGAAACGACAGGTGGTCGTGGTGCCCGTGATAAAATTACGGAGATTGCCATTATTTTATATGATGGTGAGAAGATCCTTGACACTTTTGAAACTTTGATTGATCCAGAGAGATCCATTCCTTACAATATCACAAAGATCACTGGAATAACAGATGAAATGGTAGTCGGCAAACCGAAGTTTTATGAAGTCGCCAAGAAGATTGTTGAGATGACTAAAGGAGCCATTTTTGTCGCTCATAATGTCAACTTTGATTACGGATTTATCAAAGAAGAATTCAAGAAATTAGGCTACACTTATACTAGGAGATTGTTGTGTACGGTTCGTTTAGCACGAAAATCATTGCCAGGTTTTCCATCTTACAGTCTCGGTAATTTGATCAAAATGTTGGATATCAATGTCAAGGCACGACACCGAGCGATGGCAGATGCAAAGGCGACTCAAGAATTACTTGAAATAATTTTGAAAAATGAAGTGTCGGAAGAGCAGATTGTAGACATGGTTAATGCCGGAATTAATGAATCCAGATTGCCAAAGAATATCACGTTGGAGAAGTTGCATGAATTACCAGAAGCTTGTGGGGTCTACTATTTTTACAACATGCATCAAGAAATTATTTATGTCGGTAAAAGTTTGAACATCAAAAAACGGGTGATGAATCATTTCTCTAAAATGACTCGAAAATCTGAAAAAATAAAACAACGTGTATACGATATTGGCTATGAGGTATTTGGAAGTGAATTGGTCGCACTACTTTATGAATCTCATGAGATAAAAAAACACCTTCCTGAAATCAATCGCGCTCAACGAAGACGATACATGAACTATGTCATTTTTAGATATCAAAATCAAGAAGGATATCATTGCTTGGAAGTGACCAAAGCAAGCAAAAAAGATAGAGCGAGTCTGGATGTGATTGCTGAATTCCCTACCCTGTCCTCAGCGAAAAGAAATTTAGCATGGGCGTGCAATGAGTTTTTACTTTGTAGTGTTTATTGCAATATTGAATTGGTCAGTAAGCCTTGTTTTAAGTACCATGTCGATCAGTGTCATGGTGCTTGTATTGAAGAGGAATCTCCCGATGATTACAACTATAGAGTCCATGAGGCAGCGGAACAAATGGGACTCTCTTTTGATGAAGATTTTATATTAATAGATGAAGGTCGTGAAAAAGATGAGCGGGCATTAATTTGGGTTGAGGATGGACAGTATGTTGGATTCGGATATGCAAGCGTAGAAGATTTAGATGGGGATCCTGAAGATTTGCGTTCGTTTATTTCAACTTATCAGCACAATCCGGATACCTCTAAAATTATACAACACTTTCTGCACCGATTTAAGTATCAGAAGAAAATCGTTTTGCATGATCATGGAAAGTATGGGAAACAAGGGAAATTGTCTTTTTCAAAATAACCAACTGCAAAGAAAGAAAATAAAAAGACACCAGAAGTATCCTTTATTTTCTTCAATAGCAGTTTCAGTAAAAAGCATTCTTTGGGATTTTTGAATTGCAGATTA
Source organism: uncultured Saprospiraceae bacterium (assembly GCA_937928575.1). GTDB lineage: Bacteria > Bacteroidota > Bacteroidia > Chitinophagales > Saprospiraceae > CALDGQ01. The sequence goes on from CALFWW010000092.1 coordinate 17,092, forward strand.
CATTTTAAGTTTTCTGGAATTCAACCTTCTAGAACTAGTCAAAAGATGCTTATAGTAATTGAGCATCTTTTGGAAAGCCGTAACTTTCTTGGTTTCCTTGGTAGCTTTTTCGCTTTGTAAGTTGTTTGGAGTCATACAGAGTGTCATTAAAGCAGTTGAAAGCAGAATGAGCTTCATAATTTGAAAATAGGTTGTTGTGAATAATGAGTCCAATATAATACAGAAAATTACTAGATTCACTTTTATCTATCAAACTGAGTGACAATGGTTTTACCCCTATTTTCAATTTAACTTATAACTCCCCTAATTATCGCTAAGTATAAACTGCATTTGAAGTGTTATATCCTGCACGCAGATTGTCTTATTCTGCAACTTCAATAATTTTTACTCGTAAGACACCCTCATTACTAGCGGGTTATCTGCGACATTTTTTCGACTTAAAAATTTATTTAGTTTCTCAAATAAGCCTAGATAATACAGATTGTATTATATAATCGCGCTGGCTTGTATTACAAAAGAGCTTGCAAATAATATAATATGGAGGAAAAATTTTCAAAGGTCAAGGCGGAAAACGCAAGTATCCCCTTTGGGCTATCGAGCCTGCTTGGCTGCGCCAAGCAGACAGGGCTTTCCAACGAAGAGATTTGGAAATTTTTCTCATAGAAAGCCCGCTAT
>CALFWW010000093.1 GCA_937928575.1 uncultured Saprospiraceae bacterium
GGTGAGCCTGCCTGACTGCGCCAAGCAGACAGGGCTTTTCAACGCAGATATCGATAAATTTTTCTCATAGATAACCGCCATTTTGGGGTTCAATCTGTATTACTCGTATCTTATTGTAGCGGCGGTCTTTAGCCGCCGAAATGGAAGGTTCAAAAAATTGACAGATCAAGGATGAATCATCAGATGTTATTTTGTACAGTCTGTTTCGTGCCCTAGTGAACGACTATTCGAAAAAGCAATGTTATGAAATTGAAAGTATTTAAATTTTAAAACCGAAAGCTCTACCATCACTTATATCCTAAGTAGCAGCGGTCTTTAGCCGCCGAAGGCTACCGTTAATACAAATATTCTGTTTGTTAAATTTTGATTAGTCTTCCTTGTCATTTTGAGCTTTCGTTGTTGCGAAGATGTCGAAAAATCAAGGAAGGTTAAAGCAGAATAATTTCGACCTTGTGGAGAAATCTTCCTCAGCTCAAATTTTCTTCTAATAATTTCTGACGAGTGCTCACGCAACATCGTCCTATTATCAATTTTTAATTATACATTATAAATTAAAAACAAAAAAAGAGCCACCCCGAATCAACGAAGCAGCTCTCAATATTTTCAAGAAGCAAAAATTATCGCTTTGTAATCATCACCTCAATTCTTCTGTTCTTCGCTTTACCTTCAGCAGTATTGTTAGAAGCTACTGGTTTAGCAGAACCGTATCCTTTAGTAGAAATTCTTGCACCGTCAATTCCTTTAGCAACCAATCTAGCTTTTACAGTTGCAGCTCTTGCGTCAGAAAGTTGAGTGTTCTTGTCAGCGTTTCCTGAAGAATCCGTGTGACCACCTACTTCGATTGAAAGGTTTGGATATGCTTTCAAAACAGCAGCAAGATTATCGATCTCAGACATATCTTCAGCAGTTGCTTTTCCAGTTGCAAAATTCAAGTTGCTAAATTGGAAAGTCTTGTCTCCTTTACCACCTGTTTTCATGAAGTTAGCCATGCCTTCTCCGATTGAACCAGCAGTAAATTTAACACCATCCAATGCTTTTCTAGCAGCAGCAGTAGTCGCATCCAATGCACCTTTACCAGCATCAACAACAGCATTACCTGCGTCTTTAGCCATATCAGCTGCACCTTTTGTTACATCCTTTGCGCCATCTACAACATTTCCAGTTGTATTTACAATCTTATCTCCAGCATTATCAACAGCATCGATTCCAGTATTGAAACCGAAATAACTTGCAATACCTAAGATAGCAACGATTGGAATCGCCCACTTTAAAATACGTCCGATACCACCAGATGCTTTTTCAGCAACTTCAGTAGTCGCATTTGCAGCACTTCTTCCCACGTTACCAGCAGTGTTAGCAGCACCACGTGTTACGTTACTTGCAGTTTCACGTACGTTGGTTGTTGCACTTTTCATAGTTTCATTTCCACCCATTAAGTTAGAAATTGCAGAAGGTAATGCACCCATTACACCTGAACGCTGTCCTCTTAGGAATGAACCTAATCCTACTGCATCCAATGCTTTGTTTTTTGCATAACGACCAATCATTCCCATTGCGATTGGAGCAATCATACCCATCAATGAAGATGAAGAAGATTTGCTTACCCCACTACGAGAAGAAACCATGTCGATTACAGAACCTAACATGCTTTGTCCCATCATCCCTTTTAATAATGTAGATCCAGTGTTGACCAATCCAGAAGTTGCAGATCCGCCACCAAAAAGACCACCTAAATTGTCAAGGATAGAACCATCGTAGTTTCCGTCTTTCAGCATATTCATCATTTTGCCAGCACCAGCATCAGTACCACCAAAATTAATCATGCTGCCTAAAACAGAAGGCATAACATCGCTCATCGCAGATTTTACACCAGATTCGTTTTCACCTAAAAATTTACTTGCTTGAGAAATCATATCACCACTGATATTTTCCTTAAGCATGTCTAATAAATTGATTGCCATAATTGTCAAAAGTTTTGTTTAAATAAAAATTACTTTAAAAAAAGTTCTTTTATGTTTAGATAAGATTAGGTTGTTGTATTTCCTAAATGTGCCGCAAAAGTATACAAAATTACATTTTTAGCACTAACTAACTCCTTAATTATGAGTTTGATAGGGTGTTTCTCCTCAAAAACAACCCATTTTTGATACATACTACATTAGTTTAAACGTAAATATATAATTGAAGTCACCTTTTTGATTACATTTTGTGGAGTAGCACCGCTCTGAGAGGCCCTGAGAGATCTACACAAATAATTATCAATAAAACAAAAGTTGAAACTATCTCGAAAGAAGTACCCATCTCTTAGCGCTCTCCCAGATAATTATTAAAAAAGCTAAAGTTGAAACTTTCTCGATTTTAAAAAAATAGGAGGTAGCGCTCTGAGAGATCTACAGGTTTTGAAATTAGATTGTTGTAAAAAAAGTTTACTTAAAAATCTTCACCAGATCTCTTCCCCCAATAAAGCGCCAACAAATACCCACTTACCAAATCCCAAATCCCATACCAAGCAGCAATCAACGCCATTCCACCAAGGCCATCAAAGAAATTAAAAATCAATACCAATCCCAATCCAGTATTTTGAATTCCTGTTTCCATTGAAATGGCGCGACTATCATACTCAGAAAGTCCTGCCATTTTGGAAAAAGAATAACCCAATAAAAGTGCAGCAAAATTGTGTACCAATACAATGAAAAAAACAAAATGTAGATAAGTCTTTATGTTTTCAAAATTTCCGATCAGTGCAAAAATGATAAAACTAAAAAAGATACCTACTGATAAAGTACGGACAGGTTTTTTAATTTTATTGGTCAAGTCAGGAAATTTGTAAGAAAAGAAAACGCCAATGATTAATGGAATTAAAATCAATTGAATGATGATAAAAATCATTTCAACAGGATCAATAGAAATCTTCTGACCAATCGTATCAACATCAGGAATAAAACGACTCCACAAAGAAAAATTTAATGGTGTCAAAATAGTGGCACCTAATGTCACGATCGTTGTCATCATAATAGATAATGCAACATTTGCTTTTGAAACCGCAACAAAAAAATTAGACATATTTCCACCTGGACAAGTAGCAATCAACACCATTCCAAGCGCGACACTTAATGGTGGATTAAAAATCTTGATAAGAATAAAAGTCAGAATCGGAAGCAATAATAATTGAGAACACAATCCGATCAATACCTTTGAAGGATTCGCTTTCAGAAATTTAAAGTCTTCCAATTTCATATCCAAAGCCACACCAAACATGATAAATGCTAAACAAATATTTAGCAATACCATTTGATCAGCATTGAAATTTATAAGGATGGAATCAATTGAATTCAAGGTGGTTGCTTTTTAGTTTTTTCAAATATAGCCGATTCTTTTAACTTTACTCGAATACCTATCTTGGAGGTCACACTACTTGTATACCGCTATCAGAGAGGTTTGCAAAAAACAACTACAAACCACACAAAAATGTATATATTTGAACACATACTTTAAGAAGACTATGAAACAGATATATAATTGGGGAATTGTTGGCCTAGGGAAGATTGCACATCAATTTGCGTTAGATATTTTAAAAACAGAAAATGCCAATTTATGGGCAGTTGCTTCTCGTTCCAAACAAAAAGCAATCAACTTTGCTGATGAATTCAATGTGCCAAATGCTTATGGTAGTTATAATGAGCTAGTGGACTGCAAAGATTTAGATGTGGTGTATATTGCGACACCTCATTCATTTCATTGTGAAAATACGATCTTATTTTTAGATCACGGAATACCAGTGTTGTGCGAAAAGCCATTGGCTATCAATAGTAGACAAGTAAGCCAAATGATATTGGCATCTCGAGGTCGAGGGGTGTTTTTGATGGAAGCCATGTGGACCCGATTCTTACCAATGATCAACAACATGTTGAAACTCATTATGGAAGATACGATTGGTGATGTTGTCAATATAAAAGCAGATTTTGGTTTCAAAGCTAATTTTAATGCTTCCAGCCGTTTATTTGATGCTAAATTGGGTGGTGGTGCATTATTGGATGTGGGAATTTATCCAGTATTTTTAAGTTTACTTTTATTAGGAGAACCTAACAATATAATTGCTAAGTCCGATTTTGCAAGTACCGGAGTAGATGAGTACTGTAAAATAGTATTCGAATACGAAGATAACAAAACCGCATTTTTGAATTGTTCGATTACGGAAAATACACCAACAATTGCTGAAATTTATGGTACCAAAGGGATGATCACTTTGCAATCAAGATGGCACGAATCCAATAAACTAACGGTGAAATTACTGACTGGCGAAACCAGAGACTACGAATTTGAATACAACGGTAAAGGCTATAATTTTGAAATGATTGAAGTGATGAAATGCCTCACAAATGGAAAATTGGAGAGTAACTTTATGTCATTGGAATTCAGTCGGAAATTGATAAATTTACTCGATAAAGTCAGAGAGAAAACAGGGATTACATATCCAGAAGATAATATTTCTACCTCAGATATTTCATTTCAAAAAATCTATAACAACTAATTCAGTTTTGATTAAATAACCCACAACAAATGCGGACAATCCTTCTTATTCTGCTCCTTCATTGTGCTACATTTACAATTGCTCAAGTCGATTTCACCAACAGCAAACTTCCGATTTTGGTAATTGAAACAGATGGTCAAATGATTGAGGATGAACCCAAAAAAAATGTTCATTTGGGAATCATTGACAATGGTCCAGATCAAATCAATAACATTACAGATCCGTTCACCAATTATGATGGGATTATTGGCATCGAACTTCGGGGGCAAAGTTCTCAGATGTTTCCCAAATTACCTTTTGGATTTGAAACCAGAGATGAAAATGGTGAAAATAATAATGTGGAACTTTTGGGAATGCCTAAAGAAAATGATTGGGTGTTGCACAACCCATATTCTGACAAATCCTTACTGAGAAATGTCTTGGCCTATAAGATTGCTGGTGAATTGATGGAGTATGCACCACGTACTCGATTGTGTGAAGTCCTACTCGACGGTGAATATCAAGGAGTCTATGTCTTGACCGAAAAAATAAAAATAGATGATGGAAGAGTCAACATTGCCAAATTGAAACCAGAAGATATTGAAGGAGATGAGTTGACAGGAGGTTACATTATAAAAGTAGACAAACCATTTGAGGTATTCCTTTTAGGATGGGAGTCCCAACAAAGTACCTTTTACTATTATCACGATCCTAAAATTGATGAGCTGAATGTCCAACAAAGAACTTACATTCAAAATTATGTCGATGATTTTGAAAACACGTTAGCTTCCTTCAATTTCAAAGATTCAATTGATGGATATCGAAAGTACATTGATGTTTCAACTTTTGTTGACTTTTTCCTAGTCAATGAAATTAGTAGAAATATTGATGGGTATCGACTAAGCACTTATTTATTTAAAGACAAAGAAAGTAACGGAGGGCGTTTGAGAATGGGACCTGTCTGGGATTTTAATCTAGCGTTTGGAAATGCAGATTATTGTCGCGGATCAGAAATCGGAGGTTGGAGTTATCAGTTTAATGAAGTGTGTGAATCGGATCCCTGGCAAGTTCCATTTTGGTGGGAGCGATTGATGTTGGACCCTGCATTTAAAATGGCGATTCATGCACGATGGACTAGTTTGAGAAGTGAATTTCTGTCAAACCAAAATATGTTGTTATGTATCGATAATTTGGTCAATGAAATGGGTGTAGCACCAGATCGTAATTTCCAAAAATGGCCCATCCTAAACGAATATATCTGGCCTAATAGTTTTGTTGGTAATACTTATAACAATGAAATTTCATTTTTGAAAGAATGGTTATTGGATCGCATGGAATGGATGGATGGAGCGATCGCTGATTTTGAAAATAATTTAAGCACGCCCAATCCCATCACTTCAGCAACCATCAATCCGAATCCATTTAGCGAAACAATTATAGTCGATTATAATGCACAAGCCAATCAAAAAATGAAATTGCAATTGTTCAATGTCATTGGAGGATTGATTTTAGAGTCTACCCAAACTGCCTCCACTGATGGGAATAATCAATTAATCATTACACCTACTTTACCCAATGGGATTTATTGCTACAGAGTTTTAGTGAATGATGAAGCATTAGCGACAGGAAAAATAATGAAGAAATAAACTCCTTTTTAGGTATCAAATATTCAAATTATATATTTGATAATCAGAATCTTACATATTAAATTCTTTGTAAGCAATTGATTGTCAACCAAGAATGTCCATCATCGTCAAAATAGCGCCTAAATATTGAATAATATAATTTTTCATATTAAAACTTAATCCCTATTTTACAAGCTTAAATATCAGTTTAGAAGATATCAGAATACAGAGAAAAGAAACATCTAAATTGTAGTCCTAAAAATAATCGATAAAAAAACACTTCTTTGGGTTGTTTGAATTAAAAAAGCAAGTTCCAATCAACCCACTTCCAGGCGCTAACTAAACTATATGATTCAAATTTTTGAATCTTTAACTCGGATATAATTTTTTAGAAATAATTCATTTAAAAAACAATTAAATAAATGCTTATGAATCTAATGAAACAATTTTCGGCAACCTTGTTGCTATTGTGTTGGGTTACATTTACCTATGCCCAAGGGGACGATTGCGCCAGTGCGGTAGCGATTACTCCAGGGATGTATACGGCTGATGGACCTTCATCTGGTGGCGGAGCTACGCAAGCAGATGCGACGAATGCCGACTGGTATTCTTTTACTCCAACTGAATCAGGATTGTTATCAATCAATTCTTGTATGGGTGGAGCTGATACTCGATTTAGAGTTTGGTCAGGTACTTGTGCTGCTCCAGTTGAAGAAGCTGCAAATGACGATGCATGTGATCTTGGGGATGGAACGCTGTATGCTTCTGCTGTTGAAAATGTAGTTACCTTAGTTGGTAACACTTACTTAATCGAATGGGATGACCGATGGTCTGGTGATGGTTTCGATTTTACTTTGAGTTTTGTCGCAGCACCTCCTGCAGATGGAGCCATTGTTGGTGATGAAATTCCTTTTTTCCAGATTCCAGATTCTCAATTACCTGGTGCAGGAATTCCTTTAGTTGCAACTGTTACAAATCTAGGATACAATCCTGTAACAAACGCAACCGTATCAGTTGATGTAACGGATGCTTCAGGTGCTTCTGTTTACACCAATACTTCTGCACCAATCGCATCGTTGGGTGCTTTTGAAGAAGCAAATGTTATGGCTGGTACATTTAGTGCTGCTGCTGGTAATTACAATGTTTGTTTTACTGCTTCTGTTGATGAAATGGATGGAGAAACAACGAATGACACTTTCTGTCGTCCACTTTGGATTTCACAAACAACTTATGCTGTTGATAATCCAGCGGGAACTATTGGAGGTTTGGGAATCCCAGGTCCTGGTACAATTGATCAAGGACAAGCTTTCTACATGAACAATGCGGATATGATGACTTCTATGTCTGCTTTTATTAATGGAGGTGCTGCTGGTGATACGATTCACTATCAGGTATTTGAAATTAATGCAGATACGGTTAGTACAATGGTTTATGATTCTGGTGTGACAACACTTGCTGCTCCGGCACCAGGATGGTCACATCACGTACTAACCACTCCTTTAGCAGTGAATGCAGATCAATGGTACATGATCAATACTTTCCACAGAGCTACTGGAACTAATATCGCGTTAGGAACTACAGGTAGTATCTATACACCAGGCAATGCTTGGGTTCAAGTGAATGGTGGAGGATGGACACATCCAGAAGCGTTTGGTTTTAATATCGCTTATCTATTAAGACCTAACTTTGGTGTCGGAACTTATACTTGTACGACTACAGTAGATATGGCGAATGAAACGGTAGATGCTGCCGGAGTAAATGTTTCTTATTGGGATGCTGCCGGAACCATGGTAACCAATGCATGTGTAGACAACATGGATGGTACATGGACTTGTCAGTTCGCTGGTACTTCATTGGATAACGGTGGATACTTATTCACAAATGGTGCTGCAAATGAAGTCGTACCTATGAATTGTGGAATGGATCCAGGTGTTGGTTTCAATTACCGTCCTGTACAGATTGGTTTCGAGGATGCTACGAAGCCTTCAGTGTGTTTTTCTGATTGTTCTCAATGTCCAACTGCAGCTTGTGCAGGTCCAAATGAATTAGTTTGTGAGGACATGGAAATTTATAACACAACAGACGGTATTACTACGCAGTCACCTAATTGGGAAACTTGGTCTGGTACTGGTGGAGGTACTGCTGAAGATGCAATGGTCGTAACGACACAAGCAGCGAGTGGTAATAACTCAGTGAATATTGTTGGAACAAACGCTGGTGGTGGACCATTAGACGTTATTTTATTGTTAGGAGATAGAACAGATGGACGTTATAGAGCAACGTTCAAGATTTATGTTCCTGCAGGTACAGATGCTTATTACAATATACAGCACTTTGAAGCTCCTGGACAGGAGTGGGCACATCAAATTATTTTCAATGCAGATGGAACCGCTCAATTGGATGCTGAAGCAGTTGCTACTGCTTTCAACTACGCACAAGACACGTGGATTACAGTAGATCAAATTATCGATATAGATAATGACTGGACTACTTTAATCGTTGGAGGAGAACAATTGTATAGCTGGCCATTTAGTGCACAAGCGACAAATGCGACAGGTACCAACCAACTAGGTTCATTCAACTTCTTCCCATTAAATGACAATTCCAACTTCTTCGTTGATGATGTTTATTTGGAAGCACTGCCTCCATGTGGATTGGATTTTGAAACGATTATCTGTGATGATTTTGAATTCTACGCAGATGGATCGATCATCGGACCACAATCTTCATTCTGGACAACTTGGTCTGGAACAGAAGGTACTGCGGAAGATGCATTAACTTCTTCTGACTATGCGTTAAGTGGTGCGAACTCTATGTTAATCGCTGAAGGTTCTGCTCAAGATGTTATTCTTGATTTAGGAAATATCAACACTGGTTACTACGAGTTGAAGTGGATGATGTACATCCCTACTGGTGCAAATGGATATTACAACTTGCAAGGTTCTCAAACTGCTGGTGAATTTTTCGAAGTTGAAAATGTTCTTGGAGCAGGTGGTGCTGGTGAAATCAATGGTGGTGCAACCTATGCATATCCAAATGATACTTGGTTTGAATGCAAGCACTTAATTGATTTGGACAATGACGTAATGGAAATTAGTGTCAATGGTGCGGTTGTTGAAGCTGCATGGCCTTATGCAAATAACTTAGGTGGTGTTGATTTCTTCTCAATTGATGCAACCAACAGATACTACGTTGACAACGTACTTTTAAAGCAATTACCTCCTCCTCCGTCAACTTTTGCAGTTACATTTAATGTAAATATGCAAGAGATTATCAACGCTGGAGCATTAAGCCCGAATGGTGTGCATATTGCTGGAGATTTCCAAGGATGGGATCCTGCTACATCAGAAATGACAGATATGGATGGTGATGGAATTTACTCTTTCACTGCTACTTTATCTGAAGGTACCGTTACTCAATTCAAATTTGTAAATGGAAATGCTTGGGGATCTGACGAAACTGGAATTACTGCAGATTGTGGTGTTGATGGTGGTGCAGGTTCTTTCAATAGAGTCTGGACTGCAGGTGGCCAAGATGAAGAAACGCCAGCATGGTGTTACAACACTTGTGTATTGGATTGTCCTGTTGGAATTGATGAACTAACTTTTGATAGTGCATTAAGAATGTATCCAAACCCTGCTACAGGGATGACGGCTATTTACTACAACTTCCCGGAATCAATCAACCTAAATGTTAGAATGACTAACAATGTAGGTCAGGTGATCTACGACAATGTAATCAACAACGCTACAAGTGGCAACGTTGAGATCAATGTTGAAGATATCGTTCCTGGAGTTTACTTCGTAATGATGTCTGATGGTGAAAATTTAGTTACAAAGAAATTATTTGTAGAGAAATAATCAACAATCAGTTTACGATATTTTAAAAAAGCCTCAATCCGAGAAAATCGGATTGGGGCTTTTTTTTAGTTGGCTGCAAAAAAAACAAGGTTTTTTTTGTGTTTCTATGTTTCTTTGTGCGCTATGTGTTGGAATACGTACTCTATATGTTTTGGGTTGTCGCGTTGTGGTCTTTGTGTTAAAAATACGTACTCTCTAGGTTTTGTGGCATGTCGCTTCAAGATCTCTGTGTGAAAATACGAGCCTAATTCCGCTCCACCCGCTCATAATCCTTAAATAAAGAATACTCAACACTTTCCACACGTTCCCGATAATCCTTCCAGTCATTTTCAAAGAAATAATTTATTCGGTCAATTACTTTATTGATTTCTTTTTTTGCAGTATTGACAGCAATGACGGCACTATCATGTGGCTTGTCAACAATATCACTCAAATAAGAAGTAGTTCCCCAAAGATGACTTCCCAAACGTTTGGTCACACTATCAATTCCTTTGAAGTCATCTGGTTGGAAATATAGTTCCGTGAAAATATTCAGACTATCATTCATCACTTTACTCAATTCCTTAATTTCTGTTTGGACACTATCCACAACATTCACCATTTGCGCATCGACCAGAGCAGTTGTTTTTTTTGCTTCTGCTAATTTTAGTGCTGCATCGGAAGCATTATCGATCACTTCGTAAAAGGAGACATACGCATCATATCGCGCTTGAAGGTCACGATCCTTCACATTACTTCTAGGATCTTTGTGCACCGTGATATAAGTAGAGTCCAGTTCTTCACCATAAGACATAATCAATTTGTATTTACCAGGAACGACTGCAGCTCCGGAAGGCAATTCATCCTCATCTTTTGGTTTTGTACGGGAAGGGTAGTGGACCCCATCTCTTCTCATATTCCAACGAATAATATTAATTCCATCATTTTTTAGTTTAGAAGTGTATGTTCTGATGGTATCGTTTTTACTATCGACTACTTTTATTTTCAATTCTTTCTTCTTCTTTTTCTCCTCTTTTTTTCCCTCTTTCTTTTTGTTGGGATCATCATGCATCTCTACTTTTACTTTCTTCTTCTTTTTCTTACCAGCTGCTTTTTCTGAGGGTGCTTCTTTTGACTTTTCCTTTTTAGCTTTCCAGACAGCTACACCAGGACTTCGACTTTTATTTTGTCCAGAAAAATTAGCTTGTGCAACAAAGCGCACACCGGTATAAGATTTGACACTTGATAAATAACCATCTGCTTCATTTAAGATTTTGAATTTCGATTGAGCGATATTATTATCCTTAGCTAAAGCACGAAGTGGACGAATGTCATCTAAAACATAAGCGGCACGTCCGAAAGTTCCGATGATTAAATCATGTTCTCTTGGATGTATTTTTAAATCAATAGTTGGTACAGAAGGGTAGTCGTGTTTCCACTGTGTCCATTTACGTCCACCATTTAAGGAGTAGAAAAGTCCTCTATCGGTACCTAGAAATAGTAAATTATTTTGGACAGGATCTTGAACAATCGTGTGGCAATACCCATCTACTTTGTTGCCATCAACAATACGATTCCAGGTTGCACCATAGTTCGTAGTGTGATAAACATACGGGGTAAAATCATTTCTTCGGTAATTATTGGCCACCGCATAAGCTTCCCCAGCATTAGATTTCGAGACTTCAATTTGTGCGAAATAACTTCCACTCGGCAATCCTGACATGCTAGCCGATGTGTTACTCCAATTGGCTCCTCCATCTTTACTTACTTGAAATTTCCCATCATCCGTCCCAACGTATAACACATCCTCATCAACCGGACTCGGTGCAATACAGGTAATCGTCGTATGATTCTCAGCTTGTGTGGCATCAATGGTCAGACCTCCGGAAATATGTTGTTTTTGTTTGGTCGTATCATTGGTCGTAAGGTCTGGCGAGATAATTTCCCAAGAAGATCCACAGTCAGAACTTTTGTGTACAAATTGACTTCCAAAATAGACCCCACATTTTTCAAAAGTATTTAGTGCAATTGCTGCATTCCAGTTGAAACGTAATTTTTCACCATCCGGATGAAGTGGGCGAATCAACTTATTATCTCCCGTTTCAAAATCAAGATAATTGACATAACCTCCTTGTGACATCCCATAACCATATCTGGTATCATCCTTGTCAAATACTACATCGAATCCATCACCAAACAATACTTCTTGCCAATCAGAGTTAACAATGCCACCACGTTTCCAGCTGTAACCAGGTCCGACCCATGATCCATTGTCCTGCATACCTCCCCCGATACGATAAGGGATGGACATGTCGTGATTGATATGATAAAATTGCGCCAAGGGAAGATTTTCAATAAAGCGCCAATTCTTTCCACCATCTCTGGAAATATTGAGTCCTCCATCATTTCCATTAATCATGTAGTTGGTGTTTTCTGGATGAATCCAAAAGGCATGATGATCAGGGTGTACATTGTTGCCATAATCCATAATGGTTTCAAAAGTCTTTCCACCATCTTCACTTTTTGAGACATAAGACCAAAGGTTGAAAATTCGATTTTCATTGCTTGGATCGACATAGAGTTCTGCGTAATAGAAAGGGCGGTTTCCGATATTTTTTTCTGAAACCAAGGACCATTTTTCTCCACCATCTGTTGATTTGTACAACCCATTTTTCTTGGCTTCAACCAGTGCGTAGATTAAGTTAGGTTTGGAAGGAGCAATTGCTAAACCCATTCTTCCTAAAGTGCCTTTCGGTAACCCTTCCTTGCTCGTAATTTTTTTCCAAGTTTCTCCACCATCGTAAGTTAAGTGTAAAGCCGAACCTTCTCCACCGGAATTAAAGGTCCACGGTTTTCTTCCATATTCCCACATAGCCACCAACAGTTTGTTAGGATTGGTAGGGTCAATGACCATATCGGCAACCCCGGTTTCATTATTGGTGTAAAGAATTTTCTTCCAGGTTTTACCTCCATCTGTTGTTTTAAAGACACCTCTTTCTTCATTCGGTCCCCAGATAGAACCCATTGCTCCGACATAGACAATATTTGGATCTTGATTGCTGATTAGAATTCGGTGGATGGTCTTGGTTTTTTCCAAGCCCATGAGTTTCCAAGTTTTTCCACCATCGATAGATTTATAAATTCCTGCTCCACTGTTATGAGAATTTCTAGGATTTCCCTCACCCGTTCCGACCCAAATTTCGCTAGGATTTTTTTGATTAATTTTTAGCGCACCGATAGATTGCACAGGTTGCTTGTCAAAAATAGGTTCCCAATTGACACCACCACTTTCTGATTTCCAGACACCTCCAGATGCCGCGCCAATAAAAATCCGATCAGGGTTGCTAAGGTCAACATCTATAGAAGTAATCCTTCCGCTCATACCGGCAGGACCAATACTTCTCATTTTCATTCCTTTCAATAATTCGGGATCTATTTCTTGAGAAAATAAGCTGAAACTGCCAATAATCAAGAAAAATAAAAAATGGAAAATTCTCATAATAAAGTGTTCTTTTCTTGTGAAGATATTGATTTCTATGAAATGCATGAAATCATCTTACATTTTGGTGTGCTATCCGAATATTTTTTTGATATAAATTTATATTACTAATAATTGCATATCATGCTTGTATTCAACTTGGTTCAACCTTTCTGTATATAAACGATAGGGCATAATTGAAATAACGTATTTTATATTTAGGTAATTAGAGCTTAGATAGTGTTAAAAAAACCTTATCTTGTAGGGAGAGAAGATTTGAAACAAGCACCTTTTAACCTCTTATAATGTCAGCACCTACCCACTTCGGTTTTCAATGTATTATTAGATTATCTCTATTCTTTTTTGTCATCTCCAGTCCGATAAATGTAAATGCACAATATACAACGACAGGAACCGCTACGGTTACAGACCCTAATTGCGTGCAATTAACTACAGCAGGGGGTTCGCAAGCAGGGTGTGCATATTACGCAACGCCCATTGATTTTTCTCAAGATTTTATACAGCAGTTTACAATGAATTTTGGAAGCAATCCTAGTGGTGCGGATGGAATGACGATAATCTATGAAGGTAGTGGTGGCGTTCCTTGTGGTGGCAGTGGTGGTAACATTGCTTATAATGGAATCGGTCCTTCGTGGATAGTAGAATTTGATACTTGGAATACGAATAGTGAAAATGGAGATCCGGGTTCTCCAGTCACTGATTATGTAGAATTTCATATTAATGGAGATCCAACTAATGCTTTAATGAGTGCTCCCGTTGGAGAATTGGAAGATGGTCAAGATAGAGATGTGAAAATATTATGGACTGCTGATTCGCAAACATTTCAGGTTTTTGTAAATGGAGTGTCCATACTGTCAATGAATTATGATATTGTCAATGATATTTTTGGTGGACAAAATCTGGTTTATTTCGGACATAGTGCTTCCACAGGAGGAGCCGTAAATGTTCACACAGCTTGTCTCTATAATTTTGAACAAAATCCAACCATAGATATCATAATAGAAGGTCCATTCACAATTTGTGATGGAGATACTTACGATGTTGATGGAACTCCTCAATCTACACCCGGCGAATATTTGAAGGAGGTCGATATATGTGTAAGTGAAACTTATGTGCAACTCGGAGTGATGGATTTCTCAGTGGATAGTCCAGATCAAATCAATTGTAATACCACGGATGCGTGTGTCACTTTGTCCGCCAATGCTTTTGTAACTAATTACGATTTCTCGATTGATAATAACATTACTTATGCGTGGACAACAATTGATGGTGATATTCAATCAGATGAAGATACGCCAAATCCGACGGTATGTTCAGCTGGAACTTACGAAGTAACATTTTCAGCAAATGGGATTTCTTGTACTGAAACAGTTTTGGTAGAAGAAGATGGAGTGCAGCCTGATGAACCGGTTTTCTCTGGTGATGATTTAATTTGTTTGCAAAACGGAGATCCCTACATTGCTTCTTATGAAGCACCAACATTGGATGGAATTGCAGATTATCAATGGACCATACCCGATGGAGCCGCTGCACTCAATGGGGACGTTACTTCACCTACAATTGATATAGAATTTGGAGTTGCAGAGGAAGGAGAAGTTTGCTTATTTGTTACCAACGAATGTGATTTAACCAATTCATTTTGTTTGCCAGTAAGTATTCAAGAAACACCAGAGTTACCAATTATTATCGGAAATGTAGAAGTGTGCGAAGGGATTGAAACCTATATCGCTTCAAATATTCCAGAAGGGATTTCTTCGGTTGTTGCCTGGAGTGTTCCAACCGATGCGGTAATTTTAGGAAATCCATTTGATACCGCAATTGATGTAGATTGGACAGGAAGTAATGGGGGAGAAGTTTGCGCTTTTTACGACAATGATTGTGGAACGATTCAAGAATGTATCGAAGTAACAATTACTACGACTGCAACCACTCCAGTAATTGATGGATTGTTTTTAATTTGTCCAGCTGGTGATGTTTTTCAAGATTATAACATTACAACTGCACCAGAAAATACGATTCTGTGGACTGTCACGGATGGTGTAATTTTGGGGGACAATGATATGGATGTAGTCACTATTGATTGGGCTGGATCTACAATGGGAGAAGTTTGTGTAGAAGTTATAACAGATTGTGGTACAGAGAATGCTTGCGAAACACTGTTTTATATTACTCCCCAAACTTGTGACGATAACATCTGCGCAAACGGAATAGAAACTTGGGATGCGACCATATGTCAATGCGTGTCCGGAACACCACCAACTGTCTGTGTAGATGACCAAGATTGTACCAATGGTTTTGAGTCTTGGGATGCGGTAAATTGTGAATGTATTGTTGAGCCACCGATATTTGGCTGTATCGATCCTCAAGCCTGTAATTATAATGTATCGGCGACATGTGATGATGACAGTTGTATATTAGAAATGAACTGTGACGATAACATCTGTGCAAACGGAATAGAAACTTGGGATGCGACCATATGTCAATGCGTGCCAGGAACACCACCAACTGTTTGTGTAGATGACCAAGATTGTACAAATGGTTTTGAAGTATGGGACGAATTGCTATGCGATTGTGAAATAATACCACCAGTATTTGGTTGTACAGATCCTAATGATCCAAACTATGACGCATTG
>CALFWW010000094.1 GCA_937928575.1 uncultured Saprospiraceae bacterium
TGCGGATATATTTGGAAGGAAAATTTTTCGAGATCAAGGCAGAAAACGTAAACATAGCCTTAGTTACGGTGAGCCTGCCTGACTGCGCCAAGCAGACAGGGCTTTTCAACGCAGATATCGATAAATTTTTCTCATAGATAATCGCGATTTTGGGGTTCAATCTGTATAAGTTGCAATTTACCAACTTTTGCAAGTTTAAACGAAAATATAGGCCCAATAAATCAGTAATGCTTGAACGGGTAAACGAATCAGGATTGGAATCACCATTTTGCCTTTTTTGAGTGCTTTTTGGAAGTGATAAATATTGGCAGGAAAAACTGCAATTAATAAAATGATAATCCCAATTGCAGCTATCGATCTTGAAAATGGAATTAGTAAAGCGACTCCGAGTATAATTTCAATTGCACCTACAATCAAGTTAACTTTTTCAGGAGCAGGCACCCATTTCGGTGTCATTTTCAAAAAGAAAGGTGGATTTCTAAAATGACTAACTCCAGTGAAAATGTAAAATGCGGATTGAATGAGAAGCAATATAAGCTGGAATGTTGTCATATAATGAGGTAGCTATTTTCATTTCGAATTAAAAGTATCACACTTCTAAATATACCTCTTTATTTCTAAGAAACTGCATTTCCGAAAATTGACTCTAAATAAGGAGAGAGAAAAAGCTCATTTGGATCTTGTGTACTCCTGATCGCTTTAAATTTTTCAAACATTGGATACCGACTTTGTAGGTCAGCAGCAGTTTGCGTGTGCATTTTACCCCAATGTGGTCGACCATTGTGTGCTTTGAAGATACTTTCTAATGCATCAAAGTATTTTTTAAAACTTTTCTTGTTGTATACATGAACGGCAATGTATGCAGAATCTCTTTTGTATGCAGGACTCAAATAAATATCGTCTCCTTTTACAAATCTGTTTTCGATCGGAAACATCACGTCATAATTGTGTCTGTTGATCCAATTGACCAATTCTTTTTTTACTTCAAGATAAGATTCAACGGGTACATTGTACTCCATTTCATTGAAACGAACAATTCTGGGTGTGGAAAAAACTTTGTGGCTGTGATTGGTTTTTACATGCTTGTCAATCAAACTAGCTGAGAAGTTACTAACCTTTCGAGTGGAGGATGGAAATTTATGAGCAATTTCACAAACCAATTTGAAACCATAATTCTCCAATACATGTTCCTGCATATACGTCTTGAAGGAAGAAGTGTCAGGGGAAGCAGTAGTGACATTTACTTTCTTAGTCATCACATAAGGGGTGTTGGGAAACCAGTAGAATTCAAAATGTCGATTATTTTCGTTTAATTTTTGATATTCTAACAATACATCTTCAAGTGTAGCTTTATCTACACTCAAAAATAAATTGTAAGCTGGTATGCATTGAATGGTTAATTCTGTTAGGATGCCTAATGTTCCCAAAGATACTTGAGCGGCTTTAAATGTTTCTACATTGTTAGAAAGTGAGCATTCAACAACTTCTCCTAAACCATTGATAAATTTAATCGCGATAACTTGAGTGGAGATGTTACCGAAAGCAGTGCCCGTACCATGTGTACCCGTACTGATGGCACCTGCGATACTTTGCACATCGATGTCACCCATATTTTCGAGTGCCAATCCATCCCTAAATAGTAGGTCATTTAGCACATTCAGTTTTGTGCCTGCTTTAACGATTGCTTGATTTTTATCTTTATTGATGGAAATGACACCAGCGAATTTATCTAATGAAATAAGAAAATCATCCGTCGAAGATAGGGGTGTGAAAGAATGACCTGAACCAATGATTCTGATTTTCTTCCCTTGCTCATTTGCTTTTTTGACAATATCAATTATCTCATTTTCTGTGGAAGGGTAGAAAATTTCAACAGGGGACCATTGAAGAAAGCCGGACCAGTTTTTCATTGGTAGGTTTGGTTAATGACAGCAAGGTAGGAAAATGTCGTCTAAAGTTGAAATCGGATACCTGTGAAAGTTTACGAATAAAAACAAAGTTTTAGATTAAACTAAACGTATCTTTTTAATGCGACAAGTCATAGGACTTAATTGAACACATAGAGGACATTAGAAACATAAAACACAAAGCACTTGTTTCGTGAATGCTATGTGAAAGAATTTCAAGAAACAAGGTTCTTTGTGTTTCTATGTCTCTTTGTGGTCTATGTGTTAAAAACACGTGCTCTTTGTGTTGTATTTAAATGGCTGGTGAATAAATGGCTAAAATAAATCAGTTTTTAACCAAGTTCTTTTCAATATTCAGAAGATTAATGACACAGCTTGTATGGTCGCCGGCGGTTAATACAAATTCTTGTGCGACCTTGGTGCCATCAGTATATTGAGCTGGTGACCAACAAGGCATTTTGCGAATCGCATTTTTTAATAAATCATCTATCACTGGATCTTTCGAAGATTCGAAGATTTTGACATTTTCAATTGCTCCTTCTTTATTAACCATGAATTTAACAGCAGTCAATTGATATTGCTTGAATTTACTGGTTTCAATTTTGTTGATGACCTGATTATTTAGATAGTCCATTAATGCTGCTGCTCCACCAGGGAATTTCGCTTTGGTCTCAGGTTGAATCGTGAAAGTAAAGTCAAATAATTTCGGATCATTCTGTGTCAATGTGTTGTTAGGTATATAATTGACATTGATAGTAATATCAGAACCGTAGTCGGCTTTATCGATCAGAGACTTTTGTTCTACGGTCAATAGATCACTTTTTCCAAATGCAGTGATGGCTTCATTATTTTGATACGCAATGACCTCAACAGATATAAATGCGCTAATCCATGAGGGTTTGTAGAAGTGATTTAAGTCACCAATTCGTTTTACTTCTTTCAAATCTTCTGTAGAAATGGAAATAAATGAATTAATTTGATTAACCCGATAATCAATTTCAAAATCAATACTAGCTTGAGCTATTGATAGAATTGGAATTGTCAAGAAAATTAGTACTGATATAAGCAACCTGAAATTCATGTTTACAAGATAAGCATTTCATACTATAGATGGACCCTATGGGTGATACGAACTTGTTAAAATTGTATTTCCAAATCAAAGAGGATTGTATTTCATTATTCGATGATGCATTTTCGAGTAACCACTTGCTCGTCCGTTCTCAAAGTATAAAAATACAATCCACTTGATAAATCAGTCAGATCCCAAACTACTTCATGATTTCCAGCAACTTGCTTTTCATTCAAAAGAGTTTTTATTAAACGACCATTTAGATCATATACCGACAAGTCGATTGATGACGCTGTTGATAGGTGATAGCTAATCGTTGTTTGATTGTTGGCTGGATTCGGTCTATTTTTCAAATCCAATGATGAATTTGCAAGCACTGAATTTGTAGAAGTAGGACTAGTTTGGTAAACTCTAACATAGTCTACTCGCATCGCATCTTGAACAAAGGTGGAAACGATGTCTGGCAAAAATGCAAAATTCAACAAAATATATTGCTCCGCATTGAAAGGCCAAGTGTCTGCATTATACACATCAGGTTTGTACATATAATGTTGATTTCCATCTACTTTAAAAACCAATTTATCTGGAAACCACTCTAAAGTATAAATATGAAATTCACTAGAGGTAGTTGGAATTATTTGTCCGCCGTGATTGATGGTTGCGCCAAAACTAGATGGCGTATGGGTGGCACTTTGTACGTAATTTTGGTTGTGTCCCCAATGTTCCATGATGTCAATTTCACCACATGCTGGCCAACCCGTCGTCCCAAATCCTTCCAAGTCCCAATAACCACCGTCTTCATTGATATTTTTTCCTAGCATCCAGATGGCAGGCCAAGTCCCATGTCCACTTGGCATTTGTGCTCGCACTTCCACTTTCCCGTAAGTAAACGCAAATTTTGAATTCAAACGAGCAGAAGTGTATTGTTTGTTGACCCCTTGATCGGTAAATGATTCTTTCTTCCCTAAGATATTTAAGACACCATTGGAAACATAGGAATTGTCAATTCTGTTTGTATAATGTTGGATTTCGCCGTTGAACCAGCTTCCCCCACTTGGTAGCAATGTTTGGTGATGCCAGTTACTTGGATTAATAGACCCGTCGTTGTTAAATTCATCTGACCATACTAAATAATCATAAATAGGATCAGCCACAGGTTCCGCACTGCCTTCATACAATATATCGTCGATGTAAGCTACTACTTGATCATTGTTGTTTTCTCCATTTACTTGGATAACGACTCGATTAAAATCAGCTCGCTGAGTTGGGGGAGGGGAACTCGGATCGAGATTAATGTAGTTGTCATTTAAGAAATCGAACGTAACGGTTTGCCATTGATCCAGTACGATTGATTTTATAATTTCGCTTTGTGTTTCCCAAGGAGCGGCCAATGACCCATCTTGCAATTTTAAGGAAAGCTGATTGTTTTGATTTCCTGTCACACCAGAATTGGGGACAAAGATTTTTAGCGTAAAAATATTGTTGGAAGCAAGGTCAAAATTTTCATCCATTTGAAAACGAACATTGGCGTATTGACCACCGATATCACCATATGCCAAAACGGTTGAAGACGTATTGATTCCCTGAACAAGCGGATTGGAGGCAGTAATATCAATATTGCAATCATCGCCAAACCAACCAGTGATATTTCCGTTTCCTTCAAAGTTATCTTGAATTTGAGCGAATCCGGTTGTAACAAATAATGTAAATAATAAGGTGTAAAAATTCCTTACTGCGCTTTTATTTATGATCATAATGGTAAATAAGATTTGCTTTTAAAATTCTCTAATTAGTATCAAAGATATGATTAATGTTGATTTTTTACTCAATTCTATCAAAAACCCATAATTCCATTTGTAAATCTTTGAAGCCAACAATCCCATGTGCTTTGTTAAAATATAATTCGGTCAATAAATTATCTTCAGGTTCAATGGCTTGATAAACATTTGTAAAGGTTTTATCTAACAATTCAATTTCAGAAACGAATTCATAGTCATTATAAAATTCAAATTCGGTCTCCAATAATACTTCATTTCCTTTGAAGTCAGTTATCACATTTAAGCTGATGACCGTATCTATTAAATTATCAAGTGCTGGCTCATGAAAATTCAATATGAAGACATCAACAAATCTCGGATATTCATTCGAATTAAAAACCAATACATTTAGATAGTATTGCAAATTCAGTGCTTCGCATTTATGAGAAACGGCAAATTGTTGTCTATTAAACTCGTAAGTATTTTGACCTCCTTCATCGCAATCCACTTCAAATTCTCTACTAAAAATACTTTGATTGACCGGACCAAACAAAGGCTCAAAAACCACCTCATCACCTGCTTCATTTTTGAAGATCAAATTTTCTGTGCCAGCATAAGGAATGAATCCCAGCGATTCTGAACTGAGAAAAATCGTATCTAAATCAACAATTCCATCTACACAGGAAAGACAAAAGGTCAAGGAGGGCTCGATACTTACATCATCATCAATGGCACAGCTATAAATGGATACAACTATTGTTATTGTGAAAATTAGAAACTTGTAAAAACTTTTCATTTTTTTGGATATCATATTGTTTACCGTTGTCTTAACATAATTTGTTGTAAAGATAAAAATTGAAGTTTGTTTTATCGACGAAATTCACAAACCTAAAAGTTAATTTTATCAATTTAGCATCTGATTGTATTGCCTTTAAGGATTTTTAAACTTTTGTTGTGGCAAGCTACAATTTTGCTTTTAGCTTAGCTTAAGCATAGTGGAAACCTATGTTTAATATAACAGTATATTTTCGTACTTGTATTCTAATAAAAAAAGCTGCTGAGAAATTCATTCCCCAGCAGCTTAGATTATTTATTTCCTAGCCTGTTATTTTAATAAAGAAATCTTTGCAGTTTTCTCTCCATCAGCTGTTTTGATTTTGCATAAGTAAACACCTTGCTTTAGATGTAAATTTTCTAAATTAATTCGGTGTGTACCGGTTTTCAGTACTTCACTACCTGCAATGGTTAATACTTCTTCTCCCTCAATTGAAATCACAGAAATGTCTACTTTCGAATCAGCAGGAATGGTGAATTGTACGATACCATGATTCAATGCTGGAGATTTTTTATAACCAATTTTCAGTGCTGAAGTGTTATCATTACTGATCATTGGAGCGGCAGAACATGCCAATATGTATGCATGAAAATCTGCACCGGTCGTTACTTCAAAACCACTTGTCAAATCTATGTAATCACCAGCATGATAAGTAACAAAGGCTGTTCCTGTAACTGTACTGTTTGAAGTAATATAGTTTTCTGCTTTTTCGGTTAGCGTTCCAGAATTAACTGTAGTTGATAAATTAAGGAATGGCTGACATGCAGGTGCACTAGATAGGCAGAAGTTGGTCGTTTCGCTGTTTGTGAAAGTGGCTCCGCTTGCTAGTGTACTTCCGTCACTATCGAGTGTCAGTGAATATGAACCATTTCCATATTGGCAACAAATCCCATCACCAAAACTATCACTAATCGTA
This sequence comes from uncultured Saprospiraceae bacterium, assembly GCA_937928575.1. Lineage (GTDB taxonomy): Bacteria > Bacteroidota > Bacteroidia > Chitinophagales > Saprospiraceae > CALDGQ01. The sequence goes on from CALFWW010000094.1 coordinate 6,485, forward strand.
AAATCATAACATCCATCAGGTAAGCATAAAGGGCCACTCCCAGTTGACCCATCCGCAATGTCGGGATACGGGCCACCTTCAAATAATACAGTGCCATTGGCATCTGCAATTTGCCAACTAGTCTCTTCCGGGTAATTATCAAAAGTAATGGTAATAGTCAATGCATTATCCAAGCATGGACATGCTACACAAATACTACCTCCACAATCAATACCCGTTTCATCTTGGTTTTGAATACCGTCATTACAACTCGGACAAGCAGGGCAGGTAGTACCACCGCAATCAACTCCGGTTTCATCTTGATTTTGAATACCATCTGTACAAGTTGGAGGTGCATTGTTACAAGCAATCGCTGCTTTATTGATAACAGCTTGAAGGTTGGCATTTACATAGTTTTCCATTACGGTACCTTGACCAGCAGAGAACATGTACATGCATGCGTCATTCGTGTAATCCATGTAGTTCATATGCAAATCAGTAGAATTACAGCTACTTACTCCAATATTTGGGCAGCCACCATAACTACTTTGAGAATTTGGTGTATCAGCAATACCATCATCTGAATTGCATCCTCCACCCCAAATGTGATCAAGGTTTAAGTAATGACCTAATTCATGTGTTAAAGTACGACCTAAATTAAATTGTTGGCTAGCAGTTACACTTCCACAACCAAGGGTACGTAAACCAAATGCTTGGTCATCAATCGTAACACCATCCCCATTTCCAGAACCACCAAGAGGAGAGTAACCCAGTGCACCAATGTTTCTAACAAAGATGTTGATATATCCTGACCAAGCGGCACTGTTGTCCCCGTTGAACTGATTAATAGTAACGGCAACGTTTCCATTTGTCAATCCAAATCCGCTTGGATGATTTTGAGTAGCGAGGCAGAATTCAATACAAGTTTCCGCATTTGAAATGGCAGGAAAAGAAGCAGCGGCGGTATTGTTCCAATTGCTGATGTCCGCATTTATTCCTTGATAATCTTCATTTAAAATTCTCACTTGATCAATTGCCAAAGCGGTAAGGCAAGCAACATCAGGATTCGAAATACCCTGAAAGTGTACGGCCATTGGAAGTGTCGTAAGATTAGTGCAAGGAGCAACACTTTTTGATTCATTATTCTTTTGGAGTTCTTTGAATTTAGCATTCCTTTTTTGATGATCTTTTTTGTAAGTCGGGTTGGTCATCAATTGCTCCATGTGCTGCTCGGTTCCGCATGATCTCTGTGCAGAAATAGACAGACAGCTCAGCATTAGAATAGGTAATAAGATGTACTTAAGCATTTTTGTGTGATTTGGTGATAAAAAGACAACAAATTGGTTAGCGAGAATAAGGGTTAGCGTTTATTCAGTTAACCAATTTTAGGACGAATGATTTTATTTTGGCACTTGAACACGTTAGTTGCGCTTTAAAATCGCTCTAAAAATATAAAACCTTTAACTAATATCAAAAGATTTGATGTTTATGCTTGATTGGAATGTAAATCTATTTAAGATGCGGTGAGATTTTTTGTGGTGTGATGATAATTAACTTTGGTATTAATAATTTTTCAACAAAGTCCATTCATCTGAAATTTCTCCATTTCTTATTGTCAAAATATTTCCGAATTGTAAAAACACAAATTCACTTTGATGTGGTCGTAGGAAAACAAAATCATCTACTTTTAGAGTTGTATTTTTTGGTGCATTCAACATGGTTTGATTGGTGGAAGCGCCGAACAATCCATTTTGTTGAATCCCTGTTGGATAGCAATAATCTGCTTTCCAATAGCCGCCATAGATAAAGTAAGATTGGCGATGTTTGGCATTAATTAAATTGAGCATTCCTTTCATATTTTCCATTGCAGGTAGTGTAGTGTTGGCAAAGGATTTTAGTACAGGAGTTGCAATATAGCAGGCAGGTTTATAATCGGCTAAAGTCGGAATATCGAAAGTAGTCGGTTTTACTAAACAAGACCCAGCGGAAAGGTCATTTAATGGGGAGTCTACTGTATTATGTAAGTTAATTGTTGGACTTCCAGCGCCGTTAAAAACCAATTGATCATTCCATAATGCTGGGAAATCTTCTTTGATAGTTTCTTTGCATTCTTTGTAAAACTTATTTGCAAGGTTGAATGCTTTTCCGATAGATCGAACTGCTTTAGGAAGCTTGACAACATGTGGATCATATCCCATGAGACCTGTGAACTTCACTTGATAAGGGTGTTCTATCATCAGCTGTAATGCTGCTTTTAGTGCTTTGACATCCGAAAAACCACCTCTGTGCAATCCAACATCAATTTCTAAATTCAAAGAAAAGCATTGCTTTAATTTTTTGGCAAGATTGATATATTCTTTTATCCTTTCTTCGGTATCCACCAACCAGTTTATTTGTTGAAATGGATTGAAGCCATTTGTGTTTTCCGGTAAATTTTGATAAAAATAATTGGTCGTTTTTATAGGCATCGGTTTTCCCAACAATATATCAACATCCTGATTTAGTCTGCCTGCTAGGTCTGTGAGAAAAGGTTGGTGAAACACCATCAATTTATTAGTTGCTGTATGCTTCATGATATATTCAATCAACTCAACACCAGGCAAAGATTTTACAACAATCCGGAAATTAGCGGATGGATTTAAACTGCTTTTTAAGGTTAGGATATTTTCGTCTAATTGATCCAAATCAATCAATAAATAGGGTAGTGACCGCTTATAATTTTTTAGACTTTGGTTTAGTTTTTGAAAATATTTATCCATGAATTTATTTCTTTTCGAAAATTCCAAACAATTCATTTCCTGATCGAGGTTTTATGGAATTGTAGCATTTGTCAAATGTTTTGATCTTGAAATAAGGACTTAAATACTGAAGATAGATTTCTTTATTGCCACCAAATGGACGTTTTTCTAAATCACCAGTGAGCGGAATATCAAACCATAAACCTACTAATTTGCCTTTATCTTTTAACAAATTAGACATTTGCTTGGCATAAGCAGATCTGTTTTCATCTGTGGGCACAAACGAGCAGAAAAAAGTTTGTTCTAAGATTAAATCATATTTGCCTTGATGTTTAAAAAAATCTTCTTGTAATAAATTTGGTTTCGGAAAATCGGGATTGCGTTGTTGGAAGTTATGTAATGGAAATTTTGAGATGTCCATTATAAACACATTTTTGAACCCATTTTTATATAAATATTCAGCTTCATACCCATTTCCTGCGCCAGGGACTAAGATCGAGACCGTTTTATCTGTAAGTTGGTCAATGTATTCCTTTAAGGGGGTAGAAGGATAGCCTATGTCCCAACCTGTATTTTCTTCCTCATATCTTTTCGTCCAAAATTCTTGTTCATTCATTGCTTAGTTATTTTAATTGCAGTTATTATCGGTGTTGATCAATCAAAATCGCATTGCCATCTGGATCTGTGATAAAAAAGTTGGCAGGGCCTGCTGTTGAAGTATCGAGTTCTTCTCCGATTTCCAAGCCGCTTTCTTTTAGTTGTTGTTGTATTTTCCGGACATCATCAAATTCGTCAATATTTTTAGCGCTATCATCCCATCCCGGATTAAATGTGATTATATTGTTGGGAAACATGCCTTGAAACAAACCTATTAGAGTAGTTTCATTTTTCATGATGAGATAATTTTTAGCCATTTCTCCAGCAAAAACACGGAATCCTAATTTTTCGTAAAACGCTTTCGAAGTGGTTAAATCTTTGACACTTAGACTGATTGAAAATGCACCTAATTTCATGTTGGTTTCGTTTTTATTTTGAAGAATTTTGTAGTATCATTTAGATGAGAAACTATTGTTAATTGGAATGTACTTTAGCTATCTTCAATTCAACCCAAGCAACCCAAACCACTATAATTA
>CALFWW010000095.1 GCA_937928575.1 uncultured Saprospiraceae bacterium
ATCGGACGCAACTTCAAGCCCACCAGATACCGCAATGCAACCGCTCGCACTAAGCAATCGACATAGATCTAGTGTAAAACTTTTTTCAAATCGGATGTTGGTCCACCAAGTCACCACTAATTTTCGTCGCAAAATTTCAATGGCCATATCGCGCATCAAAGCGGGTGGTGCTGCTTCATCTACGAAATGAAAACCGCGTTCACCTGTTTGTTCAATCAAAGTCTCAATTCGATCAACCAATTGTTTGGCAGCCACTGGCTCATAGTTTTTGATATAATCCAGAGAAATATCACAAAATGTGCACTTTCCCCAATAACATCCATGGGCCATTGTCAATTTATTCCATCGACCATCACTCCAAAGACTATGCATCGGATTCGCAATTTCAATAACGGAGATATATTGGTCCAATAACAAATCACCGTAGTCAGGTGTGCCTACTTGAGCTTGCACATAATCTTTGCGGAGGGAAAAATCATTATAGACCACCTCATTTTGCTCCTTCAGAAAAGTACGTTTATATAAATTGTGATTTGGATTGGTAGGAGACGGATCAACTAGATTTGAGATCAAAATTTCAATGGGTAATTCTCCATCATCCAATGTGATATAGTCGAAAAAATCAAAAACACGTACATCTTTTAAGCTTCTCAATTCCGTATTTGCAAAACCACCACCCATCGCAACTTTAATGTTGGGAAAATGCTTTTTTATAAACTGCCCACATCGAAAGGCACTATATAAATTGCCGGGAAAAGGAACAGAAATACAAACTAATTTAGGTTGATGAGTATGGAGTCGTTCATTTAAAATGCGTAATGTGATTTCATCAATATAAGTAAGATCTTGTTGCAAATAAGCATACAATTCATCAAAGGAATTGGCACTTCTACCTAGTCGCTCTGCATACCGACTGAAACCAAAATTTGGATCGACATAAGTCTTGATAAAATCAGAAATATCTTCCAAATACATCGTGGCAAGGTGCTTTGCAAAATCCTGATATCCCATTGTGCCAAAAGCAAATTCTGGTTCGACTACTTGTTTAAATCGATTACCTTCCGGAAGCAAATTCTCCATGCAAATCTGTCTGGCGAGAGATGGATTTTTCCCTTGAAGAAATGCCATGACGATATCAATTGTTCGCAAATATTCCCCTTGAAGTGACACCATCCGATTGCCGCTATTGCTTTTACGGGTCTTTTGTTTTGCTACAAATTCGAATATATTTTTTAATCCATTTTTTGAAAACAATTCAAGTATTACTTCAATTCCCAAGTCCATTTGAAAAGCCGAAATATCTTTGGTGTTCAAGAAGCCCTTTAGGTAAGCGGTTGCGGGATAAGGTGTGTTGAGCTGCGTGAATGGTGGTGTGAGTAGTAATAAGTCTTTCAAGTATAGATTGTTGTATTATTAAGGTATCAGTATTAAACGCAAATGTATTTTACTCAGACGTAAATATCTTAGATTGTAAAAATTAAACTAAATTTTATCAGTCTAAAGGTAATGAAAAATCAAATGAAAATTTTTGTTTTAGAAAAGTTTACGATCTTTACATAAAGAGTGGTTATGAAATTGTGTTGTTATAATTTATGCTAACGTTTTTTACAATCGAAATTTGACCAAATGAAACATTTAAGCTTATTATTTCTTTGCATTTCTTTGTTGATTTTTTCAATCGCATGCCATCAATCGAAACCTCAAAAGTATCAGTTGCCGGCGATTCCTCCATCGCAACCGACCACTCAATTAAAACCATTGAATGCTCCTGCTGAATTTCAATTTCAATCCGTACAATTGAGTGGGCAAGAGATACCTTACAAATCACTCAAATTTGAAAATGCAGCCAACGGTCAAAAAATTGCAAAACATAATGGTGTATTATTTACCGGAACTACCGTGTATTTGATTGCTGACAACCAAATTTACATTTACCAAAATTACCTAAATGGCATCAAGCATGGTCCCTACCAATTGCAAAAGAATAGTACCGATGATAACGGAAATCCAGATAATACTTTTGAAGTAGGGACCATGAATAATGGAAAAATCGATGGTCTACAATTGACTTATTATGATGGGCCAGGTGGGCCGCTAAAAAAAGTTTCTGTTTACAATAATGATGTGATGAATGCTCAATGGAGTTCCTATTATCGAGATGGACAACAATGGACAAGACGTGATTTTAATAATGGAACGATAAATGGGAAAGTGCTGGTATGGGATGAAGAAGGATTGTTAGGAAAAGAATTTACATATCGCAATGGTGCTTTGATCGAAAAACTGAATCACTTTGAAAATAGGTAGTCTTTTATTTCTAACACATAGTGCACATAGAATCATAGAGACACCTAGTTAATTCGTAAAAAACCGCATGCTTCTATATGGGTCTATGTTTCTTTGTGATCTTGTATGTTAAAAATACGTCTTCAAAAATGCTCTACTGTGTTAAAAAAACTACCGCTTCTTTTTAAACTTCTCCTTCCGATTCTCATACTCTTCAATCTCATCCATCAATGCTTTAATATCATATTTTCGATCCCGATCAGATGCAATGATTTCTTCAAAATCCTGTTTTTCAAAATCCAGCACTGTTATTTTTTTATCCAAGAATGATTGAATTTCTTTCAACTTTTCTTTTTCAGAAGGAGCGCAAAAAGAGTAAGCATTTCCTTTTCGATCACCACGACCGGTACGACCGACCCGATGTACATAATTCTCCGATTCCTCTGGTAAATCGTAATTAATGACAATTTCAATATCCGGAATATCAATACCACGAGCCGTTACATCCGTACCAATTAATAAGTTGATATTCCCTTCTCTAAAATCTTTTAAGACTTTCGATCTCTCTTGCTGATCCTTATCTCCATGAATGGTTAATGATTTGATATCTGCTCGTAGCATTGCTTTTGCAACACGTTCTGCACGTACTTTTGTTCTGACGAATGCTAGGATTTTAGAATCTGGATTTTCATTGATAACTCGTTCAAGAAAGAAACGTTTGTGATCCATATCTACAAATAAAACTGAGTGCTCAATATTTTTTGCAACCGGATCTTTTTTCGACAACTGAATTCTAATTGCATTATTTCGAATTAGTGAGTAAGCAATTTTCTTGATTTTCTTATTGATAGTAGCAGAGAAGAAAAGGGTTTGTTGTCTGTTCGGTAATTTTTTAATCAGATCATGAATGTCTCCCAAAAATCCCAAATCCAACATATGATCAGCTTCATCCAAAACCAAAATCTCAATTCGGTTAGTTCGAAGATGACCTTGTGCTATCATATCAAACATCCTTCCTGGTGTCGCTACCACGATATCGACTCCTTTTTTTAGAGCTTCAATTTGAGGATCTTGATTGACTCCTCCGATGAGCGCCATAGATTTGACAACCGTAAATTTTGCAATTTTTTCAAACACCTCATTGATTTGTTCCGCCAATTCGTGAGTAGGAGCGAGGACGATGCATTTCACCCCATCGTTTCTTCTTTGATTACTTTTTAGATCGTAGAGAATTTCAACAATTGGAATCGCAAACGCTGCAGTTTTACCCGTTCCAGTTTGTGCAATCGCTAATAAATCCTCTCCTTCCAAGATATTCGGGATGGACTTATATTGGATGTCTGTTGGTCGTCGCCAGCCTAGTTTTTCTAGTCCTTTTTGTACTTGTGGGTAGAATTTGTAATCTTCGAATTTCATAGTGGTGTGAAGATACGGATTTTTTTGAGGACGTAATTTTTTTTCACACAGATGCCGCAGAAAACACAGAAGGAGTACGTGATTTTATTTTTTCATACAGAAAATGATGATGAACACGACTTATAAATTAAATAACAATTTATTGACAAAAAGTCAAAAATTATAAACCGGATCTAAATCCATTTGCTACGGAGTTTAGAATACCAATTGATAAATCAATCTAAAAATTTATTGACAAGAGATGCCAAAAACTTTATTAAGCAATGGGAATTTTTTGGTGGAAGTCTCCTTTTCGTTATGCTTTAAGTTTTCATCAATAATCGCAAGTACTTGGTCACAGCTATTAAAATAATTTCGAATAGAGGCTAGCATATTTTCTCCATCTTTATTGAATCCATTCTCCAAGAAATCATAATCCCCATCGACGAATTCGCCGTCTAATTTTGAAGAAATATTGATGGTTCGCTTGGTATTGGTTTTTTGGTGAAGCGAAAGTATGTATCGATCATTTTGAATCAAGACCGTTTGAAATGCCTTTTTGCCATTTTTTGAAAAAGGGAGACTTAATAAAGTTTCATTTTGTTTTAATTCAACTTTGGAAACGGGGGTTTGTTCAAACCATCTTGAAGTTCTTGGACTTTCCCTACAATAGACGACTCCTTTATTTAAGACGAGTTTTTCCATCTCCTTGAGTTTGAAAATCGCAAGTTTACCCCATTTATTAATGAATAATATTTTATTCGTTCGTGTGTATTGACAATCACATTCATTTCTCAAATTAGACAACTTCCACCTCCTCGAATCCCCATCATAGAGCGGAATTTCGAAGCCATTTAAAGTGACGATTTTTCCGATTACATCTTGCGAAAACAACGTACTACTCAATAATATCAGCGCTGTGGAAAGAATAAGTTTCATAATAAATCTTCCAATTAATTACCCACTAATTTAACTGAAATTCGAAATTATGACAAATATTCCTTGAATTGAAAGACCACTTTTGTGTCAATAAAATGACATTCAATTTGACAATACCAAAAGTTTGTCGTACGTTTAGCCAATAAATAACAACGATGAATAAATTAAGTGGTACGTATTTTTTTAGCTTTTATTACTTCGAATTGAAGAATAGGACCTAGTATTTGTACCCGTCAAAAATAAATCAAAAGAGTCCTAGTGTTTCATTAGGGCTCTTTTTTGTTGCCTATGCTGAACTTAAAAGATAAAAAAATAATCGTTCAAGGTTTTCAAGGTTGCTTTCATGAAGAAGCAGCCCGTAAGTATTTTCAAACAAATGACTTACAAATTATTCCAGCAACGACTTTTGAAATTCTGGCGAAAAAATTAGTTGAGTCTCCACAAGACCAATTGGCCATTATAGCAATTGAAAATTCAATAGCAGGCACAATTTTACAGAATTACAGGATACTTAGAGAAAATCAATTTCGAGTAATTGGTGAAGTATACTTGAGAATTCGACATAACATCATGGCATTGCCCAATCAGAAAATAGCGGACATCCAAGAAGTGCATTCTCATCCTATGGCATTGAATCAGTGTCTGGAATTTTTATCTAAACATCCTCATATTCGATTGGTAGAGTCGGAAGATACAGCACTCAGCGCAAAAAATATCAGAGAGCATCAACTTCAAAATATTGCGGCGATTGCAAGTGAAACTGCAGCCAATATTTATGATTTGGAAATTCTAAATAAAGGGATTGAAACGTCCAATGTCAATTATACCCGATTTTTTATGGTGCAAGATGGGACACAAATTTTGCCTGAAGGAAATTTTGACAAAGCATCTATCTATATGCGTGTCGCCCACGAAAAGGGGAGTCTCATGCGCGCATTAGAATGTCTTTATAACAACGAAATTAATCTAACAAAACTCCAATCATTTCCAGTTTTAGGAAGGATCAATGAATACTATTTTCATATTGATTTGGAGTTTGATGATTTCAGAAAATATCAGAAAATGATGAAAGAAATTGAAGTCGCAACTTTAATGGTAGAAGTTTTAGGAGTTTACAAAAAAGCAAATATTTATGATCATCAAGCCATCGGATAGAATCGGGAAAGTGGAGACCTACTACTTCGCTCGAAAGTTGGCGGAGATTGCGAAAATGAATGCAGCAGGTGCAAAGGTGATCAATTTAGGCATTGGAAGTCCTGATTTATTTCCACCCAATGAAGTTTTGGAAACACTTTGTTTAAAATCAAGAGCACGATTAGCAAATAAGTATCAATCTTACAAAGGCTTACCAGCATTGCGGGATGCTTTTGCCAATTTCTACCAACGCCATTTTGATGTGCAGTTGAATCCAGCCAGCGAAGTTTTACCGCTAATTGGTTCCAAAGAAGGGATCATGCACATTGCAATGACTTTTTTACAAGAGGGAGATGAAGTGCTAGTTCCAAATCCAGGTTATCCTGCTTATTCAATGACAACAAAATTATCAGGTGCAACTCCAATGTTATATGATTTGAAATCAGCACTTAATTGGAAACCTGATTTGGAAGAATTGGCAACAAGAGATTTATCAAAAGTGAAAATTATGTGGTTGAATTATCCCAATATGCCGACTGGAGCGAAAGCAGATATTAGTTTCTTTGAAGAACTTGTTCAATTCGCTAAAAAACATAAAATCCTTTTGTGTCACGACAATCCCTACGGATTTATACTTAACAAAAACCCAATGAGTTTGTTACAAGTAAAAGGAGCTATGGAGGTTGCAATAGAATTAAATTCATTGTCAAAGTGTTTTAATATGGCAGGTTGGCGCGTAGGAGCAATGCTGGGTAAAGCGGAATATTTAAATGCAGTAATGAAGTTCAAAAGTAATATGGATTCTGGGATGTTTCGTCCCATACAACAAGCAGCAGTCGTCGCATTAAATTCTGAACAGACATGGTTTGATCAATTGAATGAAATTTATAAAGAAAGAAGAAAAGCAGTTTGGAAAATCATGCACATGCTAGATTGTACTTATGATCCTTTCGCGCAAGGTTTATTTGTTTGGGGGAAAATCCCAAGTAATATAGAAAGTGGGGAATCATATGCAGAAGCAATATTGCAAAATGCTAAAGTATTTATTACACCAGGATTTATTTTCGGTTCCAATGGAGATCGATATGTTAGAATATCTTTGTGCTCGGAAATAGCAACTTTTCAAAAGGCAGGTAGTCGGATTGCCAATTATTTGGAAAAAGTAAAAAATTAAGTTAAATGAAAATCGGAATTATTGGATTAGGATTAATTGGAGGGTCTATTGCAAAAGAGTGTAAAGAATACGGGTATGAAGTGTTAGGTTGTGATTTAAACACTGTACATGCAGAGCAAGCTTTAGCATTGAATTTAGTTGATAAAATGGTCGCATTGGATCAATTGATAGCTGAAGTGGAGATCATTGGCGTATGTATTCCAGTTGATTTAATCGCCAATATCATTCCAAAGATTTTAGATAAAATTAATCCCAACCAAACTGTTTTTGATGTGGGTTCGACCAAAAAAGAGATCTGTGATGCAGTGCGAAATCACGAAAATCGAAATCGCTTTGTAGCTGCACATCCATTAGCTGGTACAGAGTTTTCAGGTCCAAGTGCCGCGATCTTAAATCTATTTAGAAATAAAAAGAACTTGATTTGTGAGGAAGAGTTAGCAGACAAAGATGCGGTCCAAAATATATTACAAGTTTTCGAAGTACTAGGAATGCAGTCGTCTTTTTTGAATCCAAATGATCACGACAAGCACATGGCGTATGTCTCACACTTGTCACACGTAAGTGCTTTCACCTTAGCATTGACAGTCCTAGATATCGAAAAAGATGAAAAACTAATTTTCAATTTAGCAAGCACGGGATTTGAATCGACTGTGAGATTGGCAAAAAGTAATCCTACAACTTGGTCTTCCATCTTTGATAAAAATCGTCATCATCTGTCGGACGCACTGGAAAATTATATTCAACATTTGACCGCCTTTAAAAAAGTTATCGATGAAGAAAATACAACCAAGTCCATTGAAATGATGGATCGTGCAAATGATATAAAACGGGTGTTGAAAGGAATTGTCGTAAATAGTTAATGTAATTGCCAACTTCAGTTGGCAACCTAAAATTAGCAAAGCGTAATTTCCTGCAAATTAGCAATTACATAAAGTAACATTAGAATAATAAAAAAGAAAAAACAACGATGAATAAAACTCAAGAATCAAAAACAAAGTCCATCTTTCGAAAAGGGAAACGTCCTGTTATAATCGGAGGGCCATGCAGTGTCGAAACCAAAGAGCAAGTCCTTGAAACAGCAAGACGATTATTCAGAACAGGATATGTCGACATCATCAGGGGAGGGATTTGGAAACCAAGGACCCGACCAGGAACCTTCGAAGGCGTCGGTGCCAAAGGCCTACCTTGGATGCAAGAAGTAAAAGAAATGACCGGCTTGCCCGTAACCGTGGAAGTCGCCAAAGCATCTCATGTGGAGCTTTGCCTTGAATTTGGAATCGATATTTTGTGGATCGGTGCAAGAACAACTGTGAATCCATTTGCAGTTCAGGAGATTGCAGATGCATTGAAAGGAGTGGATATTCCAGTATTAGTCAAAAACCCAATCAATCCCGACTTGGCATTGTGGAAAGGTGCTGTAGAACGGCTACAAGCTGTTGGATTGAAAGATATCGGTGCTATTCATAGAGGCTTTTCAAATTTGGGAGAAACCTATTATCGGAATCGGCCACAATGGCAAATTCCACTTCAATTCAAAATTGATATGCCAGATATTCCAATGATTTGTGATCCAAGTCATATTTGTGGACGGCGAGACATTTTACAGGAAGTTTCTCAAAAGGCATTGGACCTCGATTTTGATGGATTAATGGTAGAATCACATATTACACCCGATGATGCGTGGAGTGATGCCAAACAACAAATCACACCAGAAGTCTTAAAACAAATGCTCGTAGATTTAGTGTTGCGAGAAGACAAGCAAGATGACGCACCTGCCCAAAGTCGATTAGATTTATTGCGTCAAGATATTAATCACATTGACGAGGAGATTTTAAATTTGTTATCCAATCGAATGAAAGTTGCAAGAGATATTGGTTCCTATAAAAAGGAAAACAACATCACTATTTATCAAAAAAGGAGATGGAAAACAATACAGGAAAAAGGAAAAATATTCGCAGATAAGCATGGTTTAAGTGAAAACTTTATTCTTAAATATTTACAGAGTATTCACGATGAAAGTATCAATCAGCAAGAGCAGGTAATGAACCGAAAAGACGAAGATTGACATGCCGAATTGGGTCCTCATTCACAGTTTTTGCATTTTTCTATTTTAAAATGCAAAACACAACATCTCTGAAATTATTACGTATCTACAAGGGCTGCACAAGCAAAATAGTATATTTGTACAATGGAAAAAAATGAATACGATTATGTGATTTTAGGAGCTGGTCTATCTGGAATATCATTAGCCACCAAGTTAAAGAAGTCCAACAGAACAGTTTTGTTAGAAAAGTCAAATGAACCTGGAGGATTGGTGAAATCCATTGAAATAAATGGGTTTTGGTTTGACGCTGTTTTGCACTTATTACATTACCATAATCCAAAAGTTGAAAGGCAGCTCAAGAAAATAGGCGGAAGCGTTTTTAAACCAATAGCACCCAAGGCAGACGTGCACACGAGTCATGGAATCACAAAATTTCCATTCCAATTAAACGTCGGAGGACTGCCCAAAGATTTGGCGATTGAGTGCGCACATGACTATATCGAAAATGCTTATCAAAAACCAAGAAAGGTCAAGAATTTTGAAGATTGGTTGTTGCAATCCTTTGGACAAAAAATGTGCGAAATTTTCTTTTTCCCATACAACAATAAAATGTGGAAACGTCCATTGAAGTCATTAGGAACCAGAGATTTTGTTTGGAATATCCAGAATTATTCGATTCCCAAAGTACTCAACGGATTATTTAGAGAAGAAAAAAAGATAGAAGCGTATAATGCAAACAGTTGGTACCCGATTCCAAAAAAAGGTGCAAAGAAAAGGTGTATGGGTATTTTAATTGATAAATTAAAAGCGCCAATTAACCAACAAATTCATTTAAAGGAGGAAGTTGTAGAGGTAGATTCTAAAAAAAGATGTGTCACTACAAAATCAGCTCACGGAATACAACATTACTATTACAAAAAGGGGTGCATCTCCACCATTCCACTTCCAGTGCTTCAAAAAATCACAATTCCAAAACAAAAGAAAACAAATTTAAAACTCAATGGAGTACTTTACGCAATGGTGATGCTGAAAGGAAAGCCTTATGAAACCACCAATTTGTGGGATTACTTTAGCGATGAAGAAGTCATTTTTTCTCGTATTATTTATATGCAAAATTTCGACCCGCATTCCGCACCAAATGGAAAGTGGAGCTTTATGGCAGAAATCACCTATAAAGCAGAAGCGAAAAAACTAGACCCTAAAAAAACAGCTGCGAAAATCAAGAAAAATTTATTAGCATTAAACATTGTAAAGAGCAAAAAGGATTTCATCGACATTGAATTTGTAGATCACAAATACGCGTATGCCGTGTTTGAAAAAAGCACGAGTCAAGAAGTTAGGAAAGTGACCAAGAGTTATGCGAATAAAGATATTCACTTATTGGGAAGATATGGGAAATGGCAGTACCAATCGATGGCACAGGTTTATGAGGAAGCTGTTGCAAAGGCAGATGAATTAAATAAAAGCTAGTATATTGTTAGAGTAGTATCAACCCAATTGATAAAAACATGAAACAAATAATCATTGAAGGAAATTCCTTCACCAACCTCGAAGGCTTCTACGATGAGATAGAACGCAAACTCACCAAAGGGTATGACTGGGAATTCGGGCGTAATCTAAAAGCAGTCAAGACAATTCTAAAAGGAGGAATGGGTGTCCATGATTATGGGGATGCCATTGAGATTGCTTGGAAGGATGCCGAAAAAAGTAAACAACATTTGGGAAATAAAGAGACCGTGAAATATTTAAAAAAACAGTTAAAAACATGTCATTTCTCTGAAAGAAAAACGGTGTTGGCTGATTTTGAAAAAGCTAAAAATGGAGTTGGGAAAACGGTATTTGATATGGTAAGAGAATTGTTGGAAAACATGGAGAATGTTGAGTTGAAGATGGGGTGAGGGTGTTTTTCATTTTGGTTTTGGATCCACTCCGTCCAATAAATTGTCCGACCCTCCTTGGAAAAAAGGAGGGCTGTTGCGTGAGCTCGTGGATAGCCATTACGAAATTGGAAATTTTTCTCATAGAAAGCCCGCTATTTTATAGTTCAATTTGTATAAGTCATTTTAGCGCCGACAAAAGTATTCCAATCTGATAGGGAATCATCAGGTGTCTCCTCAAAATGATCGATAATATCTTCCATGTCTGTTTATTTTTCCTCTAAATAATCCGTAAATAAAATACCGCTCAAATGATCAATTTCATGCTGAAAAATAACAGCGGTAAAATCCTCAATCATCTCAACATGATGCGTCCCATCTAATTTATCATACTCCAATAAAATAGCATAAGCACGATTCGTCGTAGTCGCACGCTTGTCCGGAATTGACAAACATCCTTCCTTACAATCTTGTTTTTTAACAGTGTATTTTGTAATCTTTGGATTGATATAACACTCAAATGGAAATGGTGCTTTATCAAATCGTTGAACCCAAATAATATTTTTTAGAATTCCTACTTGCGGTGCAGCTATCCCAACACCCAACGACATGCTATCCCGAACAGTCGTCAACAAACGATCCGTAAAAGCTTTTAAAACAGGATCATTCGGTGTTATAACAACATCTTCACATTTTTGACGCAGTAGTATAGAGTCGTTTTTATTATTGATTTTAAAAACTCGCATCGACGTGGTCGCATCAGCAGCTAAAATCATTTTTGTTTGCGCAGCATTAAATGTTGAAGTTTTTGGTGCCACCTCACCAATCGTTTTTTTTGCTCCACTACAACTGAGAATAAAAAATGAAAAGGAGCATAATAACAATATTGATTTCATATTTGGATGAGTTTTGAATGTTAAGTTTGTAAAATACATCATCGGCAAAATACATCCTAACAAAATGAAGTAAAATTTTCATCATACAAATTTAATATAAAATCAATACGCCACTGATGTAAATTTGTATTTCATTTTGATTAATTTGATGCACAAAATTAATTCTGAAATGGATGTAAATAGCATGTTGTGTTTAATAAAATTGAATTGAGGAAATTATGCTTCACTTTTAATTTAAATCCAATCGAAAGTGAAGAAAATTATTTGTACCAATTATTATACATAGAGAAGCCACTATACACTCTTTACTTTACAAGCTCACTCTTCACCTTCCAGTACCGCATTAATCCATAAATATTACTAGAAGTAGGGTTGGCATTTTCGTATCGAGGCAAATCTTGTTCGGAAACACCTTGTGTGATTAAATCCTCTTGGATGAATTTCTGGAAAGGCTTAAAGATTTCGTTGATGGATGTTTGTGAATCAAAATAAGGTTTAATAAAATTTGCTTGAGCCCAAAGTAATGCTTTCAACTTCTCCATATGATAATGAATGTCTTCAACTTTTGAGCCATGTGTCAAATAGTAAGTATCCACTCCCTTAATTTCCAAACATTTATTAATCGACGCTTCCCACATTTCAATATCAATATCTGGTGGAGGACAGGGTGGAAGGATCGGACCATTTTCGATACGTACACCAGCGACATCACCGGTAAACAGTACATTTCCTAATTGCCAAGCAGTATGATGTTTGGCATGACCGGGCGAGTGGATGGACTTGAATTCACAATCACCAATTTGTATGATTTCGTTATCTTCAACAATTTGTAAGTGTGTTGCTGGAATTGGTTTTAAAGTACCCCAAAGCCAGTCCATCATATCTCCATAAATGCGTTTTGCAGAAGCTAATAATTTTTCAGGATTATGAATATGACGATAACCTTCAGGGTGTACATATATTTTAGCACCTAATTCCGCCCAACACCAAGCACCACCACCATGATCCAAATGCACATGCGTCAAGAACACATGTTTAATGTCTTCTTTTTGATAGCCACATTTTTCGATGCCTTTCACCAAATTTTCAAAAGATGAATGTGGACCTGTCTCAATAATGATGGGACCAATTGAAGTTTCTACTAAGAATGTAAAAATCTCAAAAACCTTTCCGTGGAAATCGAGATTGATCGGGTGGACTTTTGTATTATAGTTCATTGTTCAGCTTTGTATTGTTATTTTTTACTAAATAGTGGTGATTGTTTTTTGGCAGCTATTGAGTTTGTAAAGCAAGGTAAACAGAATCATCAGTCCAAATCTCTTTTCAGCAAGCCAAAATAAATATGATCAACCAATTCTCCGGTTTCAATTTTAAAATCTTCTCGTAATAACCCTTCTCTTTGGAAACCACATTTTTCAGCAATCCGGACACTCGCCAGATTGATTGGGCTAGCTCTTAAAAATAACTTGTGCATCTTTAGCTCTTCAAAACAATGGCTGATCGTCAATTTCGTTGCATGCGTCATAATGCCTTTACCTTGATATTCCTTATCTAGAGAATACGCGATTTCACCTTTAGGTATTTCCCAATCAATGTCTCTAATCAGTATGATTCCAATTAAGATACTTTTAGAGAAAATGCCGTGTGCATACATTGTTTTATTTGCAGCTCTTACTACTAAATTGTCGACATATTTTTTGGCCAATTCAATCGTTTGGGTGTTGGCACAAGCGATTGGAAAGTATCGAATAAAATGCTTCTTGTTATTTTGGACGAGTGTAAACAAACCTTGATAGTCTGCTTCTTTAATGGGTCTAATCTTGATGTGGTTCATAAAAAAATCAGATTTGTACTATTTGTCACTCATGAACACTTTATAGTCTTCAATACTTTGCAGGACAATTTCTCGAGCAACTTTTGCATTCTGAAAATCATCTACAATGACCGTTTTATTTTCCAATTTTTTATAATCCTCAAAGAAGTTTTTCAACTCTGCAAAAAAGTGTTTTGGCAATTCTGAAATATCATTGATGTGGTTGACACTCATGTCATGTTCTGCAACGGCAATTATTTTATCATCGTGTGCACCTTCATCCATCATCCGCATAGCTCCTATAATTTTGGCGGAGATAATACACATCGGAACAACAGTGACTTGTGTCAATATTAAGATGTCGAGCGGATCTTTATCGTCACAATATGTCTGGGGAATGAAACCATAATTGGCCGGATAGTTCATTGAAGAGTAGAGGACTCGATCCATCATCAGCATACCACTTTCTTTATCTAATTCGTATTTCGCTCTGGTATTTTTTGGTATTTCAATAATACCGTTGACGAATTCAGGTGCACGATCTCCGATTGCTACCTTGTGCCAGGGATTGTTGATTTGATGTTTCAAGATTTTTATGTTTTAATGTTTAAGCTCTAAAGTTAGATAAATATTTGAATCCATTTTAGTGGACCATTTTAAAAACTAAAAAAAAGCCATTCCCAAATAAATGAGAATGGCTCTTTTTAATTAGCAAAATCCTATCGATCGATTTATGGACAGTATTCCACTAATGCTTCAAAATATTCTTCTTCATTGTTCACAACCACAACTTCACCAGTAACGAAAGTTAAAGTAGTTGGAAATCCGAACTCGATATTTATGTCTCCATTTGGATTATTATCGAAAATATCTTGGAAAACAGTTCCTAATTCCTCCTCAGAATTTACAGTAATTGGATCTCCATTGACATTAAGCGTCATTGGGAAACTACTCACGACACACTCATCAGCAGGATCTGGTCCATCAGGCCCATCAGGTCCACCTGGTCCACCTGGTCCGCCTGGAACATCGAAACAATCTAAACTTAAACCTGCCAATTCTTCATCATTGGTTACGGTTTCGACCTCACCGGTTTCTAGGTGAGTTAAATTAATTGGGTAAGCTAATTCAGGACTTTCATTTCCGCCCATGAAGATTACTTCAAAAAAATGATCCATGTCAGCAACTTGAACAGTTGATCCGTCTTCAAAAACTACCGTTACAGGAAATTGCAATTCGTAGCAACTTAGGAATTCAAGATTTTGGAAATCACATCCCCATTCAGTATCCGTGTCATCATCCCACTCATCATCCCAATCAACTTCACAGTCACCATATTCAGTGATTCCTTCACATTCTGCTTCACAAGCATTGGCATAAAAAATACCATCTGCACATACAGGAGTAAATAATGCTTCAAGTTCAGCTTCCGTCATAGATGCTATAGCAGCCTCTACTTGTTCTTGAATTTCTTCCTCACTTAAATTGTCCCAATCAATATCATCAAATGGTCCATAGCAATCGCATGCAGAAACACTTGCAAACACACCAAGATCATTTTTGTCAATAATATTTTCAATGGTTTCGGTATCAATGGTAGTCGTAGGAGTCGGGTCTGGAGTGGTATCAATATCTTCTTTTGTACAAGAAGAAAAGCAAAGACCAATGACAAGGATTGGTATGATTAATTTCAAATAGCTTAATAATTTCATTTCTATATTTTTGATTTAAATTTTTAATATGGTTAATGAATATTCATAAAACGCTTTCAATTATACGACGATTACAAAAAGAGCAAGGTTTGGTTTTTTCTAAAAGAATTTAAATAATATTTTAATCCTAGATTAAAATTATTGAATTTGTGAGAAGCGGTGACATCATTGTTATAAGTATCTGTTAAAAACATTTCTGCATTTAAAAATAACTGTGTAGACGGGTTGAGTTGATATCCATAGGACAAATTCGTAGAGAATAGATTCAAATTCAAACCTGTTTCAACAATCCAAGCAGCATGAGACTCCTCTACATTGCCGATATCTTTGTGTATCGTTCCTCTCACAAGAAATAATCGATTGTAAGTCACCCCTAAATTTAAGTGATGTCTTTTGTAAGTTGCCTCCAAAGAAATTGGGATGGCCGCAAAATGCATTTGGTCTGCTTCGATATGATTGCCAAAAAAAGTCTGGTCAGAACGACTATATTTGGTATCAAATCCCCGATGCCTTGGAAGTGTAGGAGCGAGGATAGATCGATATTTTACACCGATATTCATTCCAAAATGATTACCGATAACAAACTTCTTTCCTAAACCGAATTCATAATTTTTGTTGTCCATGTTTCCTAAACCGGCAGCAGCCACTAAGAAAAATTTACCCGTCAATCGCTTCTTGGTTTTTGTTCTAAAATCACTTTCTAGATCGTAAGGTTTTCTATGTTCCATTATTCCGATTGCCAGCGTAGGTAGTGTGCTAAAAGTTTGAATAGTTGTAGTGGTTTTCAAAGTCACTTCCTTTTCGCTGCTGAGCGCAACCTTATTTACTAACTTATTTTGAGTGCTTGAAATTGTTGGATTCAATGAAGTTGGATTGCTGTCATTTCTTTCAACAACATAGGTCGAACTTATTTCATTAGCTGAGGTCTTATTTGTAACTGTGTTGTTATTATTCGATGTGGAGATTTTTGCTTTCTTTTGTAATTCATTAATTGTCGAAACTACATCTTCCTTATTCTCCCTAGACTTGTCTTTATTTAAAATAATTGACTTCGCTGCATCCGAAATAGACTCATGAGTTACATTTTTATCTAAATTTACATTTGTATTGTTATTAATTGGTGAATCAATAGCTGAATCATTTACAATAGCTTTGTTATAATCATTGCCAGAAATGAAATATAAAAGACCCAAAATGACGAGAAGGACAAGCGCTCCTGTTATGGTGGTCTTAGTTAAGAAAGGTATTACAATAGGATCATCTTCTTTTTCCGCTTCATATAAATTCATAAAACCTTGCCAGGTCTCTTCATTATATTCAAATTCATTTTGACTTAACCCATCCTTAAAAAAATCGTCTATATTATTTTTCATTTCGCGATTATTTTTGCCTTCGACTCCATTTTAATTTTTAATTTCTTTCGAGCATTAGAAACATGCCATTTGGAAGTGCCATCACTAATGTTTAGAATTTCTCCAATCTCTTGATGACTATATCCATCAATTGCAAAAAGATTAAAAACATTTCGAGTCATTGGTGGCAATTCCTTGAGCATACTCAATAATTCTTTGTAGCTATTTTTAGTAGGGGAATCTTCAAATTCGATGTTGACTTCTTTATAATCCGAAAAATTTTCAACATACAAAACTTGTTCATGATGTCTCTTTGTCTTTCTGTACAAATCAATATTCGTGTTCACTAATATTTTCTTATACCAAGCTTCAAATGATTTGGAAGAATCATATTTGGATAAATTATTAATGATTTTCAAAAAACCTCTATTAATCGCTTCATCAACGTCACTTGAATTTTTTTGATAGCGCATTGAAATTTGCTTCATTGTTGAGAAGCAACGGCGATATAGGTCGTTCATCGACCGCTCATCCTTTGCAATGCACCTTTTTATTAATGACTTCTCAATTTTCATTCGAAAATAGTTGATTTTCTATAAGGAGTACGAAACCAAATTTATGTTGGTTTGGTCTAATTTGAATTTATTTTCCTGAAAAAATGGGATTTCTTGTACTTATTCGTTTTAATGGACAAATTAAAGCCACAAATGAATACATTTTTATAACTTTCGATGTATAAAGCTCAATAAGATGAAACAGTATTTAGGCGCAATTTGGTTATTCTTGATCTTAATAGTCGCGATTTGCGGTTGCAAAAAAGACGAAGATCCCATTTCAATTGGAGGGGAAAATCCTGTCGAACCACCACCTACGACTACTACTAATGGAGTCCCGATTATTATTCCAACCGGGGAAGAGCCATTCATGAATCTCAATTCTGATTATGTTTTTGACGATAATAAATTGGCTACTTACGAATTAATAATTCCAGAAGAAGCTTTAGAATTCCTGGATGGTGATCCTGCTGCAGAGGAATATGTAGAAGGTAGTTTGGTTTTTGAAGGAGACACGATCAGTCCTGTTGGCATTCGTTACAAAGGATCGGTTGGTGCTTTTGTAAATTGTGTTTCTGGAAATAACTGGTCAAATCCAACTGGTCATAAAACATGCACCAAATTATCGATGAAAATCAAAATAAATTGGCAAGATGCACCATACCGATTTTTTGGTTTAAATAAATTGCAATTGCATTCTATGAATCTGGACAATTCTCAAATGAGAGATCGTTTGGGCTACTGGTTGTTTCGAGAAATGAGTGTGCCTGCACCTAGATGCGTGCACGCAAAGTTATTAATTAATGGTCAGTTTAATGGAGTATTCAGTTTGGTGGAACAAATTGATGGCAGGTTTACAAAATATCATTATGAGGATGGAGATGGAAATTTGTACAAAGAAATTTGGCCCTTAAATTCTGATGGAGTAGCGTGGTCCGATCAAGAATATTTAAGCCATTTAAAAACCAATGAAGAAGACACTCCATCACCTGCATTAATTAGAAATTTTGCGGAAGCGATTGAATCTTCTACACCACAAAATATTCAATCTACCATTGCCAATTTCATGGATGTCGAAAGTGCCGTCTCTTATTGTGTGGTAGACCGAGTTATTCGCCATGATGATGGACCCTTTCATTGGTATTGCAATTTTGGAAATTGTGAAAGTCATAACTTCTATATGTATGAAACTCCTAATGATCAAAAACTCCATATCATTCCTTGGGACATGGATTTAGCTTTCGAAAATATACTTGGGACGAATCCTGTCACCAACATTCCTGATGAATGGGGAACAACCAGAAATAATTGCGAACCCTTTACACATGGATGGTTTGGCTTGATGCAAAGATCAGCAGCATGTGACCCATTGACCAAAGGTTTATCTATGTTTCAAGCGGAATTTAATCAGATCAAGAACGAAATGAAGCAAGGACCGCTCCACGAAAATAATGCAAATGAAATGTTAGATAAATGGAAGGCACAAATTCAAGCAGCTACCCATGAAGCGAGTCAACTTCATGGAGATGCGATTTCATTGGGAATGTGGGAGCAGTCTATTAATAGTCTCAAAAACCAGCTCGAGTTCGCTAGAAATAATTAGTGATTTAAAAAAGAAATTTATTTATTAAAGGTCTTCGTACACATACGAAGGCCTTTTTTTGTCTTCATTTTGACATTAAAATAGTGATGGGAACAATTGACAAGTCCAAAGGAAGTACTGCCTATTTCAAAAGTCCAAATCAGTTGCATCTTTGAATTGTAAATATCATTTAATCATAATTATAAAATAAAGACAATGTTTAATTCAAAAACTTTTTCACTATTAATAGCAATTGCATTTTTATTTACATCAACAATAAATGCACAAGTTCAAAAAATAAATCTTGGTCAAACTCCAGGAGAATTTACCATCAAAAGTCTCAGTCTTTCACCAGGTGAGTATCAATTTGAAATCGCCAATAATGGTGTTGACCGTGAAGTTGGTTTTGTACTAGCACCTAAAGGCAAAACAGATCAAGCAAGCCATATCAAAGAAGCTTATGTAAAGGCACCTGTCAAAAATGGGACTAGCTCTTTGACAAGTGTCGTAAAACTTAGTGCTGGTGAATACGTTTATTTTTGCCCACTAAATCCGACTGACCAATATCAATTAACCGTTGAAGCACCATATAAAAAAATCAGTTTGGAACAAGTAAAAGGAGCATTTACAACAGAAAAATTGGCACTAGAGGCAGGTGATTATGAATTTGAAATTGTCAATAATGGGGTAGATCATGAAGTTGGTTTTGTGGTTGCACCAAAAGGCAAGACCGATCCTGCCAATCATATCAAGGCAGCATATGTCAAGTCACCAGTAAAAAATGGAACTAGCTCAACAACAAATGTAGTCACGTTAACCCCAGGAAACTATGTATATTTTTGTCCATTAAATCCTACAAAGGAGTATGAGTTAGTGGTGAAATAAAGCAACACTTAGAATCGCCCCCACGGTCTCGATAACGTAATGTTATTGAGACCTTTTTTATTTGGAGTAATGGAATATCAAACAATGTATTTACAAAAATGTTGTCTACTTCAGTAAAGTTTCTAAATAATGTGTTTTAATTCCGAAAGATTGCTTTAAGGCTTTAATTTTATCTAAAATAGGTTCTTTCTCAATTGGCATTTCTTCTTTTTGACCGATGATCATTACATTTTTACCAGTATGATCTGTGGAAATAAATTCAAAAATGCTAGCCTTATAACCATTAGCTTCCAGTAACAATGCACGTATTGTGTCCGTAACAACTTCAGCTTGTCGCTCTTTTAAGATTCCAAATGCCGTAATGGAGTCAAGTGGTTTAGTCGCATTGAATTGCTTGCGAATTTGCTTATGGCAACAAGGAGCACAAATGATTAATCGAGCACCCGCTTCAATCCCTTTATGGATTGCATCATCCGTTGCGGTATCACATGCATGTAAAGCAATTAAAATATCCGTCTTTGGTAAAGTGAAATTACTGATAAAACCTTCTTTAAAAGAAAGCTGTTTAAAATTATCTTTCTTCGCTACTTCATTGCAAAAGGTGACTAATTCGGGACGGGCTTCCACACCTGTAAGTTTTACATCAATTTGTGCATTGTTTGTTAGAAAGTCATATAGCGCAAAGGTTAGGTAACCTTTCCCACTACCCATGTCATATATTTGTACCGTCCCTTCTTTACCTAAAATTGGGTTTTTCTTCAATAAACTTTCAACCACTTCTACAAATTTTTTGATCTGCTTGTATTTTGCTCCTTTGTCTTTTTGGACCCGTCCTTTCTCATCTAAAATTCCCAATTGAACCAAATAGGAAGTGTTGACAATTAGTTTTGGTTTTTGTTTATCATGCACTCTTTTTGGGACTTTGGTAAAGGTTGGTTTATTAGCATACAATCTTTCTTGATTTTTATTCAATTCATAGAACCAATCTTTTTCGGTGGTAAACAGTGCCGCATTTAGAAAAGTGTTGTCCATCAGTTCTTGAATCATTGGATATCCATCTTTCAATCCAAAATTTTTAGTGATGTCATTGGTTGCATGGCGATAGACGATCGAAAAGTGAAGTTTCTTTTTTATGAAAACCAATTTGATAATGGCTTTTCTGAGCGTCGCAGTTTTGTCTATATTTCGACTCAACGTTAATCGGACAAAATTATCATCGACGACACTTTGCTCAAATAAGCCAACAAGTTCCTTCTGTTTTAGCATGTTTATTTTCAAGTAATAATTAAGTAGGGAAGGTACTATTTTTAAAATACCCAACCATTATTTAATTGGTTTCGTTTCCTATTAAAATGCTACATTATGAAAACAAAGGCAGTTTTTCTAATCACTCTTTTGGCTTTCTGTCTTTACCAACTGAATGCCCAAGTATCACTCGGTCTTAAATCAAGTTTTGTGAAAGCATGGGAAGAATATGGAGACGTTGGTTTGCCCGATGATGCGGAAATTCATGTCAACCGATTTAATTTCTCCGCTTTGGCTTATTATAAAATTAATGATTTTGTAGAAGTTGGGATTGAACCTGGATTTATGCAAAAAGGAGCTGCTTGCGAACCCGGCTTTATCATTTTTGAAGGAGATGCAAAATTATTTCTCAATTATGCAGAAGCTCCTTTGTTGTTAAGAATAAATAGTCCGATTATCGGAAACACCATTACTGTGTTTGGAAAAATAGGAGCGGGTGCATCACGATTATTAACTGCTTATCGAGAAGTTGAAGTATTCGGAGATCCTAATTCTGTCGTCAGGACCCAGCTAGATTTAAATGCTGAAAATGGTATGAACAAATGGGATTATGGATTACATGGTGCATTGGGTTTTTCAGTGAATATAGGGAATCATGAACTCTTTGCGGAAACCAATATTTATAGAGGACTAACGGATGTAGATCCTGAAAACAGATCTGAAAATCGCACTTTACAATTTGGAATCGGCTTTTTAAAAACCATTTAACTGATTGATTATGAAAATTAAATACCTTTTTGCAAGTATATTGTTATTGTTTGTTGGCTGGCAGGTTAGGGCACAAGTTTCTTTGGGCATAAAAGCCAGCACTATTTTTTCTGAATTCACCAATGAAAATCATTTTGGGATTATCAACAGAATGAATAATGGAGAAAATTGGTACACCACTTATGAAACTGGATTTTCCGTTTCAGGTGTCATTCAGATTAACTTCAATAATTGTTTAAAATTCAGAGCAGAACCGGGAATCACCAAAAGAAATAATTATTTCTCACCAGAAGAGAATATGGCCTTGTTTGATGTTTTTATCCCTGAAGGAAAAGTGAACCGAATATATCTGGAATCACCGTTGAAATTCATAGTACGAGCACCACTATTTAAAAACAAAATTGGGCTTTATTCCTCGATGGGTTTAAATCCCACCAAGTATGTATTGACACGACATGTAGAACCTTCCGCAAACAGACCGATGATCGAAAAGAAAGATGGAAAATTTTTAGAAGATTGGGAGTTGAAGAAGTTGATTGGATTCGGGGCAGATATAAATTTTGGTAGACATCAAATATTTTTCGACTGTGATTTTGCTACAAAAATTGACACTCAAAGATTTGTCGGCAGCAATGATTTCAAATTAAAAGATTGGAATTTGGGACTTGGATATTTGATATTAATTTGAATACAATTATTTGAAATCAGGAATTGGTTTTAGATAATATGATTGATTTGCATTTTACAAATAGCGTTCTTTGATCACCTGAATATGATGCAATTCATGACCTGAAAGAAGGGAGGCAGCAGCTCGGGCAGACATCACATTATCACAAGCCGTTCCCGTACTTAGCCACATTTCTTCATCAAAACTTTTGAAAAGACTAATAGAAGATTGTCTAATGGTTTTGTATTCCGCCAATAAATCCTCGATTGTACGTCTATTAGCTTTTGAAGGAACAATGTAATCATCTTGTTCGAAACCAGGAATCGGAGTATTATCTTTCCTTGCAAATGTGAGTGCACGATAACTAAAAATCCGTTCGCTATCCATCAAATGTTGTAAAATCTCCTTTGGTGTCCATTTACCAGTTGCATAGCGATATTCCAATTTATCTTGAGGAAGGTTCTGAAAAAAATCAATCAATTGATGATGTGACTGCAACAATGACTCGGTAATTTCCAGATCTGCAGCTAGATGTATATATTGTTTGTAAGCTGCATGGTATTCAGATTCAAGGACATCCGATGGTTTCATGGGCAACAATTTTTATGGGTTGGAAATAGGTGGGGCAGAAGTCATGCTTTTGTTGACTGAAATAGAATCGGTGGTTGATTCCATTGCCTCAATTTTCTTTTCTTCAAGTTCTTTTACTTCAATTGCGTTCAGTCTTGCGACCATTTCATCTCTCAAAATATTAAATCGTGGCAAATCAGATTTAGGCATTGGTTCGGCTGGAGGGAAATTTAGACGACGGTGATTAATTTGGCGACCGTTTTTCCAAAATCGAAAACAAACATGTGGACCTGTCGCCAAACCTGTAGATCCTACATACCCAATCGTCTGCCCTTGTTTCACATGTACACCTGAGCGGATTCCTTTTGCAAATCCATTCAAATGCAAGTATTGTGTTTGATACGTCTTATTATGTTTTATTTTGACATAGTTTCCATTGTTCCTTTTAAATTTAGCAATCGTTACCACACCATCTCCAACCGCATAAATAGGGGTTCCTCTTGGAGCGGCATAATCGGTACCCAAATGGGCTTTCGTTCTTTTGAGTACAGGATGGAAACGACGCAAATTATAACCTGAGGAAATACGGGAATACTTTACTGGAGATTTTAGAAATTGTTTCTTCATGGTGTTCCCTTCCTCGTCATAATAGCCACTATGTTTATCATTTTCAAAACGGATACCGTAATAATTGTTATCGCGATTTTGATAATGTGCGGCTAAAACTTTACCGACACCAACCGCTTCACCATCTATCAATTGTTCTTCATAAATCAATTTGAATTTATCCCCTTTTAAGGCATGATGAAAGTCGATAGACCAACCAAATACATCTTCCATTTTGGCAATTAATTCACTACTCAATCCATCGGCCGACATAGCATTCCAGAGAGAAGATTCAATGACTCCAGACTTATCGCGAACCCTAGTTTCAATAGGGCGTTCAGTAACTGATATGTTCAGTGAATCCTTCAAGTCATAAACCACATATCGAAAAGGATTTGGTTCATAAATGAAATGGTCTGCAGAGGTAGTCGTATCTTTGTTTAGAATGTAGAATTTCTTCCCGGCACGCAATTGTTTGACATCCCAAACCTCTTTGGATTTTCGGGCAATCCTATCAATCGTAACGTAATCGACTTTGTGCTTGAGTAGAATAGTAGACAAAAATTCGTTGTCTTTAATCTCATCTTTGACAACGCTAAAGGTGTCCAAAGCAAATCCATATTTAATGGTAGGAACAGGGATATCGAACATCCCAAGTTCTTCATATTGATAATTGCTGCTAGCTGTTGAATTTGAAGAGATATTAGCTACAAAAAGACCGAATGCAATTGCTGCAATGATGACAAATAGAATCTTTTGTGCCTCTTTTTTTCTTAGATATGAAATCACTTTTAGTTTTCTTTTCCGCTTAATCTGAATTGAGTTAAACCCAAATATAGACTTCTTAAGCAGAAACCCCAAAAGTAGATGCGTTAATAATATTAAAGTATCATAGAAAACTAAAAAATTGCGTGTGGTAAAGTTATTTTCTTAGTATTATATCCACCCGTCGAGATTGTTTTTGTTCTATTTCGCTCTTCCCATGATTAATACTTCCTTTTCCTTCATGTCTGATAATTTTGCCACTTGAGACACCCGATTGCTTCAAATAATTGGCAATTACACCCGCTCTTTTTTCGGAAAGTTTGACATTGTAATCTAAGCTTCCCTTACTGTCCGCATATCCTACAATTTCGATATTCCAGTCTTTTTCAATAGCTAATAATCCAGACAAATCTTTCAAGTCATTAACTGTCTTTTCAGTCAGTTCATCAGAGTCATGTTCAAAGAAAAATTGAATTCTCTTTTCAACGACTTCATTAGCACCTTTTGAGGCAAATTGAGCTTTTCCAATCGGTACCAAATCGATTACAAATTGTTCAGTAGTTCCAGGATTACTTGACGTGAAATGTGCATTAATGTAATACTCGAACCCTTCTTCTTCGACCTGAAATGAAATCGCTTTGGATGAAGGAACACACATGAAAAATTTACCTGTTTCGTCTGGCCAAATCATCATCGGGTCATTACCTTTCACCGCTACTCTTACGATGGTTGGAATTGGTAAAGTAGAATACTTATCCTGAACCGTTACTTCTAGAAATCCAATTTTATCTGGTTGTGCAGCATACGGCAATTCCGCTTTATAAATATCCATACCACCTTCACCTTCTAGTCTCGCAGAAGAGACATAGGCAGTCTTGTTATCGGGATCTATAAAGATTCCCAATTCCTTTGCAGGCGAGTTTATTGGATACCCAAGGTTTTTTGGTAATGTCCATATGCCTAGATAATTTTTGGTATAAAAGATGTCTCCATCGCCTTGCCCTGGATGTCCGTTAGAGGTGAAAAACAAAGTGTTTCCGTCAACTGCAATATATGGCGCTTCTTCATCTCCAGGAGTATTGATATGTGCACCCATATTTTCTGGCACCCCCCATTCTCCGTTTTTATCCATTTGACTTACCCAAATATCTGCACCTCCATAACCTCCTTCTCTGGTGCTTGCAAAATATAAGTACTGACCATCACAACTGATAGTCGGTTGAGAATCCCAAGATCTACTATTTAGTTTTCCTTCTGCATTTTCAAATGTTTCGATTTTTCCATCTTCAATTTTGGCCGTGTAAATATCACAACCACCATAAGAATCTTGTCTTTTGCAAATGGCGCAGAAAATTTCATCACTCCGAGGACTTATTTTTGCCATCCCTTCATTTAATGGAGAATTAATTTTACCCATAGGGGAGACGTGATTGAATTTACCATCATTGATATCGGCAGAGAAAATATTTTCGTCCTGATACTTTTTCTTTCGTGTAAAAATGAACTTATCACCTGCGCTTGAGATAGCTGGCAAATATTCATCATGGATTGAGTTGACTTGTTTACTAACAGGCTCCACTTTGTTGTAAGTACTTAAATCTCCAAGACTTTCTATAAACTTGATATTTTCAAATTTCTCAGACAATCTTGATTTGTAATCAATTTCCATACTGGCTTCCTTACCGGAGTTTACGTATTTCTCATTTTCCATTTCAGAAAATCTAGTGAAATAGTAGTGAGCCAATTCCATGTCATACAATTTCAAATAAGAATCACCACATTCGAAGAAAGCAGCACGAGATATTTTTTGATCTAATTCGAAGGAAGTTTCCAACAATTCTGCCGCATCCTTATAATAACCTAAATCATAAAATAGTTTTCCCTTGACACGCCAAGCAACAGCAAAGTCATTTTTGATTTTAATAGTGTGATCTAATTGCTTAATTGCTTTTTCAACTTCTCCTTGATTAATTAATTTTTGAGCGTGACGCAACGATTCTGTGGCATCAGCAGTTGTAATGACATCAGAAGTCTGAGCGACAAGTACAGAACTAGAAATAAAAAACAAGGTACATGCAAATAGTTTGTAAATTATTATTTTATAAATCGGCATCTTCATTTCCTATTTTATTTTCATTTTAATGCCTCAATACAAATGAGTGCATCAATCCTTAAATTCTATATAATGGTGTGTATTTTCAAATCAATGAACAAACAGCGAAAGTGGTTAATTTTCTCATTACTTAATCATCAAACTGATTATTGACTTTCATATATGGGAGGTAAGTAACGTTGCTCTACAAATACATTTTAATCATATACGTATTGTGCGGTAATATGTTTGCGCTTTTATATGGGCAAATTGCCCCTAAATCTTCAAAGTTTCCATCAATTATCGAAAATTCGTGACTTTAATTTCCAAGGGTAAAAAAGCAATTGAAAATCAACTACGTATGTATGTCTAGCAATTCCAATTCTACATAATTTTAATTATTGAGACAACATATCCATTTCAGCATCTCCTTTTTCAATATTGAAATCATCCGCTAGTACGCCACCAACATTTTTAAATTTGACTATTAGTGAATAATTAGAACCAATTGATTGCATCAAAGGATCGAAGACAATATGCATGACTTCCGTTGCTTGCGATTTGGCTTTATCCATTACGTCATCGTCTAGTGCATCTCTTCTAAATTCTTTTCGAAGCACGTTGAAATTTTTATTCAAATCAAACTCCTTGACTTCTCGTAGCCATCCAATATCGAGTTTGTCAATTTTAGGATAGACTTCATGAGATAATATCTGCGGTTCAGGAAGTGTCACTACGAGTGTTTTATTTTTTCCATTGGCATCGACTTTAAAATATTGATCTAATTTGAAACCGACTTTTAAAACACTAATCGCAGAAATATCTAGATCGGTGGTGGAAACAGAATAACCCCAAACTTTGGTTTGCAACTTTTTGTTCAATCCCTTTTGGTCACGCACTTCAAGCGTTGCTAATTCAGCAATTACTTTTTCAATTCGTTCTTCCATCAAACCCTTCGATTGACTAAAATCAATAATCGCAGCCTTTTGTTCCAATCTTTTTATGGTTGGTTTCAATCCTTCATTTAAAGCAATGCCACATGGAGTGTCGACTTTACTCCCTTTTGCTAAGAAAGTACCGTTGGTTTGTTCCAATGTAGATAATAACACTGAATTTACAAGAAAACAAGCATAGCGAGATGCCACTTCATTCATAGCGTCTACGGAACTTGTAGCCTCATTGTTATACCAAGTTTGATTGGCAGTATCCGAAGTATCTTTTAAAGCGATGTAATCATTGTAATATAATCTCGCCAAATACGCGTGATGTTCTTTGTATTTCTCACGAATTTCTGCTTTATATTCATCTCCAATATCCATTCGATTCGCAACATGATCCAGCAAAGAAGTATTAAATTGAAAAACCAATGAATTAAATTCTCGCTTATATCGATGTGGATTGGACAAAATAGCAATCGTATTTTCATCATCCAATTCATAATCAAAATCTTTTGGAATATAAGTGATTTCCATTTCTTGAGGTTCCGAAGTATAGGTTGGATCCATGGCATTAGAAATGGAGGTCAATGCTTTCCCGTTGTTGAGGTATTTATAAATGAATAATCCTGCAAAAGAAATGATTGTCATTAATAGAATCATTCTGCCAAATCCGAAGCTGGAACCACCTCTTCCAGAATTACGAGGTTCATCGTCGTGCGCTGAATTTCTTGCCATTATTAAATAAGGTTGAGATTTATAGTTTCAAAATAGTAGGTTTTAGGGCATTGTTAAGACTTATATGACGTATTAATGTCACTCATAATATGTATGCGAAGATAGTAGAAATTGATGCGATATTTAAGTCAAAACGAGCAAAATATACATATGATTTAATGATTATGTCATTTTCATCTTGAAACGTAATATATTAGTGAGCTATTATATGTCATCTATTTAGCAATAAGCTCTTGTAATCAAAGCAGCATAAAAGAGTACCACTACGTTTTGATGTTGAATACCGATTTTAAAGCCATTTATGGAGTACCCAAACTCCTAAAGAAATAGTTAGTTTTCTGTGATGATAAGTCGTATCGCTTTTATTAGTGATGCGGCTTTTTTCGTTCGGTTTGTTCGGCGTCAAGCTGTGCTTACGTCGTAGTTAAAAGTCAGGATGTTCCTGACATAGACAAGTATCAATAAAACGACATAAAACTTGATTACAACAATAAACATACAAATAGTAATTGGTGGATAAATTTAATTGTTTTTGATGCATGATTTGAAGAGGCAGAAAGAATTTTTGCTTTTAGCTTAAGCGCAGGCGTAGACGACGCTTAACGTGTGGGGCAAGCTGTGCTTACGTCGCTCTCCTCGCGTTTTGTTCGGCGTCAAGCTGAGCTTACGTCGTAGTTAAAAGTCAGGATGTTCCTGACATAGACAAGTATGAATAAAACGACATACAACAAGAAATGCAACAATAAACATACAAATTGTAATTAGCGGATAAATTTATTTGTTTATGATGTATGATTTGAAGAGGCAAGAAGAATTTTTGCTTTTAGCTTAAGCGTAGGCGAAGCCTACGCTTAACGTGTGGGGCAAGTATCAATAAAACGACATACAACAAAAAATATAACAATAAACATACTAATTGTAGTTGGTGGATAATTTATTTGTTTATGATGTATGATTTGAAGAGGCAAGAAGAATTTTTGCTTTTAGCTTAAGCGTAGGCGAAGCCGACGCTTAACGTGTGGGCAAGTATCAATAAAAAAACGATTCCAATTCTTACCAAAAAATCAATACCTTAGCACCTCACAAAAAGAACAACTAGACATCCATGTTTTACCAACAAAAAACATTGAATTGTAATGGCAAATTAATTTCTATCGAACAACCGTTAGTGATGGGAATTTTGAATGTCACTCCCGACTCATTCTTTGATGGTGGGAAATATCAAAATGAAAAAGCAGTTCTTGATAGGGCAGAACAAATTTTAAATGAAGGTGGTAACATCATCGATGTAGGTGGGATGTCAAGTAGACCGAATGCTGAAATTATCGACGTAGATGAAGAATTACAAAGAGTCATTCCTGTAATAGAAAAATTATCCACTACTTTCCCTGAGGCGATTATTTCTATAGATACAGTTCAAAGTGAAGTTGCCAACAGGGCTTGTGAAGCAGGAGCAAGTATGATTAACGATATCTCGGGTGGTAACATAGATAACGCGATTTTTGATGCAGCTATTAAAAATAAAGTGCCGTACATTTTAATGCACATCCTAGGAACTCCAAAAAATATGCAGGATAACCCCAAATATGAGAATGTAGTGTTGGAGATATTGGATTATTTTATCGAAAAAATTGGGAAACTGCGCGAAAAAGAGATGATTGATATTATTGTTGATCCTGGTTTTGGATTCGGTAAATCTATAGACCACAATTATCAAATACTAAAAAAATTACATATATTTAAGATGTTGGAAGTACCAATAATGGTCGGACTGTCTAGAAAATCTATGATTTATAAAGTATTGGAAACAGATGCGCAAAATGCATTAAACGGAACGACTGCCTTACATATGATTGCGTTACAACAAGGTGCAAGATTATTGCGTGTACATGATGTGAAAGAAGCAGTCGAAACGGTAAAACTTTGGAATCAAATCGATTCAATGAATTCAAGTCAACAAAACAACTAAACTTGTATCACCTTTCAGAAAAACAACTAAAAGAAGTCGCAGTTAAGTTCCTAAAGAGCTTTTACAAAGACCGACCACGTGAGGGAAATACAGCTACTGGATATGACTTGAAAGCAGCAGGAAATGTAATTATTGATGGACACCTCAGTTTCCCAATAGAAAATGGTGAAAATTTCCTCGCCACCTTTGAAGCGACTTCATTTGACAAACAAGAAGAGGTTATTTATCAGCTACAAAAAAGGAAATTATTTATTGAATCTTTGGCAATCGCTTCTGCTGTTGTTTTATTCTGCTTTGCAGTCGCTTTGACCTTTTGGGAATTTGTAGTTACTTTTCGAAATTTTAATACAACCCTTATAGGTATCGGGAGTGCATTGTTAGGAGTTGGTTGCTTGGCTGCACTTACAATCAATCGTGCACAGCGATTTAGATACATTTATGCTATTGAACAATTTAAAAGATATCATGCCGATGAACAATGGATTGTAATGGCCGATGATGTATTTGATTCCCCGCAAGACAAATACTTATTGGAATTAAAAAAACAGTGCATTAAAAATGGTTTTGGTCTTTTTTCGATTAATCAGAACTTGGAAGGGCAACTCATGATTACGCCATCAAGAGGAGAAGTTTTTAAAAATAAAAGAAAAACGTTAAGTCGTTTTGAGACAGGAATGTTAGGCAAATTGAAAGTCAATAAACTAGCAAACGCATTTTCCAGTTTCAAAAATATACTGCATAGCAAATCGAAAAGTACGACCTCCACCAGCCGATTTATCAACTACAATTATTGGCCTGCTTTAACTTCCGTTTTGAGTATTTTTGCGATCTGCACACTTTTCTATTTTCAATTGAGAGATACCTCAAAAGTTTTTGTAAAAGACGAGTTAGGATATCGGACTAGTTTGTCTAAAGCAAAAAAAACAAAAGAAGCACAAAATTATTTGATTGATACAGTAGCAATGGACAATTACCCATTTTTGGAAGGAATCCAAGGAGCACTTTCTGAATTAGAATACCTAGAAGATTCGGAACTTCCAGTAGATGATATTGAATTAATCCAAGCATTTAACCGTAAAAAGGAGGCGGAAGATAATGATATAAAATTCCTAATTACTGTTGAAAACGGCTCTTATTACACCTATGATTGCGAGCGACTTTTTCACTTTGAAGGAACCAATTATTTGCTACAAGATAATGTCTTTAAACTGTGGTCAAACGCATTCAACAGAATTCGATTTTTGAAAAATAAAGGTATCTACGCACATTCGATACAAACGAGTTGTTTTGACAATCAAAGTTCCGAGTACATCGTGTTTTATGAAATTATTTTTGATACCATAGGGGAGGCCGAAGCTGCATTTCCAGAATATTTAGGGGACTTAGAATCTGCAAATATCCTCACATCTAACGCAAAAATAAGGGTATTACAATTTTAAAAACACTTCATTTTATTTTCATTTAAAACGACTAAGAGATTCATGCCATTTATTGAGAATTCGAGTTATGTTGCACCTTGGTGGTTGACCAATGGACATGCACAGACGCTTTATGCTTACCAATTCAGAAGACTTTCTAGATTAAACTTTACCAACGAAAGAATAGAAACTGAAGATGACGATTTCCTGGATTTGTCATGGTCAAAAGTGAATGGGAAAAAATTAATATTGGCCTTGCATGGTTTAGAAGGAAGTGCAGATTCAATTTACATACACGCTGTTATAAAACACTTCAATAGTCAAGGGTGGGATGGTGTAGGAATGAATTTCCGTGGTTGTGGAGCTGAAATGAATCGACAATTACGTACTTACCATAGCGGTGAAACAACAGACTTACACGCAGTTATTCAACACCTTGTTAGTAATTATCACTATGATGAAATTGGAATTATCGGTTACAGTTTAGGAGGAAATGTCACGTTGAAATATGCAGGAGAACAAGCAAGTAAAATAAACGATAAAATTAAAAAAGTGGCGGCAGTCTCAGCACCTGTTGATCTGGTCGGATGCTCCACCAATTTAGAGGCACTCAGCAATTCTTTGTACAAGAGAAATTTTCTTCAATCATTGCGACAAAAAACGTATGCGAAGTGGAAGCAGTTTCCAGAACTCATTGATATCGATGGGCTAAATTATCTAAAAACATTGGCAGAATACGACGATAAATACACGAGTAAAATCAATGGTTTTGAAAATGCAATGGATTATTATACCCAAAGTAGTAGCCTGCAATACATCCCGAAAATTGCAATTCCAACCCTTTTAATCAGCGCAAAAGATGATAGTTTTTTGTCTGAAAGTTGCTATCCAAAAGCGCTCTCTAAGAACGCTAATCAATTTTATTTGGAAATCCCCAAAAATGGTGGTCATGTTGCCTTCATCGAATTCAATAAAGATCACCGATATTGGATTGAAAAAAGACTGTTTTCTTTCTTTTCTAACCAATTCTAAATCAGTAAGTTACATTCCTACTTTAAATATCTGTTAAAAAGAAATTTTGAAGCATTATATTGCACTTTAAACTGTTAAAATTGTAGGCCTAACAACCTTATCTACCGATGTCAAACCAGGATATTAATCAAAATGTTGAACCGGTCAAAAAGACCCGTCCAAGATGGAAGCGATGGCTTGTCCGTTTGCTGGTTTTGCTATTGGTTTTATTTCTTGCAATCGGTACTGTGCTGTATTTACTTTTTAAAAATGAAAAATTTCAGAATTGGGCCGTTGATAAAGCAACACATCGACTTTCAAAAGATCTCAACACCAATGTCTCATTGGAAAAAATCGAGTTCAGTTTCATGGATCGATTGGTTTTTAAAAATTTGTTGATAAACGATTTGCAAGGAGATACCCTCATTTACAGTGGTTCTTTAATTGCGAATTTTAATACCAATATTTTCGCTTTACTCAATCGCGATTTGCATGTCAACGAAATTTATCTGGAGGATGCAAAAGTCAGGATTACTCAAAATCCAGATGAACTGCTGAATAGTTTAAATCAAGTTTTCAAACAAGGGGAAAAAGGTTCTAATAAGCCAAAGGGAAAACCCTATTATTTGGATGTCGATTATGTAAGCTTGAAAAATGTCGCATTTGAAAATAAAAATCTGAGAAAAGGAAATCACTTATCGATTCTAGTGCCTAATGGAAGTCTCACCGTTGATTCCATCAATCTCATGGACAATCAATTTGCAGTCAATGAAATAAGCCTGATCAATCCAATTGTCAATTTAGAATTATACGAAAAGCCGGCTGCCTCTTTGATCGTCAACGAAAATATAGTAGAGACAGAAGCAGTAATCGATTCGACTATAATGCCTTTAATAATTGATGTTGCTCAAATGTCACTGAAAAATGGAAATTTCATTTTAAATAATTTTCGGAGATCGCCAGAGCGAACAACTCCATTATCACAATTAGATTTTCATCGACTCAATGTAACGGATATCAATATCGACGTGGCAGATTTTAATTTCAATGATCATATCTATGAGGCGGTGGTTAATAATTTATCATGTGAAGAATCAAGCGGATTTGTCTTAGATAAGTTGGCTGCCCAACAATTAAAAATTACAGATAGAAGAATTGAGTTGAACGATATGAGTTTAATTACCCCTTACAGCAATTTGGGAGATACATTAATTTTTAAGTTTCGTGATTTTGGATCATTCGAAGACTTCAATAATAAAGTTTTAATGGAAGGTGATTTTTCTAACAGTGTAATTGCTATTCAGGATATCATGACCTTTGCTCCAAAATTAAATAATAATCCATTTTTCGTAAAAAATAAAAAGGAATTGGTTTATATCGATGGAACAGTGAAAGGACGTGTGAATCGTCTAAGCGGTAAAGATTTGAACTTGAAATTAGGAAATGGTTTGACATTAAAAGGGGATTTTGCTATCAGAGATATTACAGAGAAAAATGAGGAAATGATCAATCTGAATGTAGATCGGGTTGTCACAACAATGCGTACACTCAAATTGTTGATACCGAATTTCAATCCACCCGAAAATTTCTACAAGCTAGGAACACTTGATTTTAGCGGTCGTTTTGATGGGTTCTTTGAAGATTTTGTTGCTGATGGAGATTTACGTACTGACTTAGGTCGTGTGAAAGTAGATATGCGACTAGATTTAAAACAAGGGAGGGAAAAAGCTTCCTATGCCGGAGGATTGGATTTGTTTGATTTTGATTTAGCAGCTTGGTCAGGGAATCCTGATTTTGGGATTGTTACTTTCACATCAGAGGTGCAAGATGGAGTCGGCTTAACTATCGAAACTGTCAACACCGACCTTTCAGCTGTAGTGGAGGAATTTAATTTCAAAGGATATACCTATCACAATCTTGAAATGGAAGGAGTATTATCTCAAGGAAAATTTGATGGAGATTTTGTGATTGTAGATGATAACATTGACTTTACATTTTCTGGTTCTGCTGAATTAGTTGACAGTATTCCGGTGCTGGATTTTCAGGCAAATATTAAAAATTTAGATCTTGGCAAATTAAAATTGGCAAAAGAAGACTTAGCATTTGAAGGGGTCGTAGATGTGCAATTGAAAGACGTTGATTTGTCAACAATGGAAGGGGATGCAAAAGTAATTGGTTTGAAATTGCGGAGAGCGGGTAAGTTGTATGAAATAGATTCATTGACTGTTCATTCCACTTTCGATGCTTTTGGAAAAAGAGATTTTGTTGTGAATTCAGAAATCCTTAGCGGTCAATTAAATGGTTATTTTGATATACAAGAAGTTCCTGAGGCGATGCTACAATTTTTTGAAAGAAATTATCCCGAGTATGCAAGTCGGCTCAATGTTGCAAGCAAGAATAAAGAACTGAGTCAAAAAAATATATTTGATTTTGGTGTCAAGATTTATGACATGAAAAATCTGGGAGAACTCCTAGATAAATCGCTTGATACCCTTCGAAATATATCAGTTGCAGGACATTTTGATGGCGAACAAGATTCCGTTGATTTAATGTTAGAATTGCCTTATTTCAAAGCTGGGAATATCCAATTAGACTCTATTTATGGAAAGATAATGGCCGTAAAAGATAATGCAGTCATCGATGCTTCTGTGATGAAAACGTATATCAACAAGAATTTAGATTTCGCACCGATAGAGATTTTAGGGTTTCTAGAAAATGATACCTTAGTTTTTGATGTGGCTGCATCCAATTTCACAGAAGTCTTTCACGATTTAGATTTGAACGGCAAATTTTTCTTACAAGGAGACAATGCATTTCAAGTTGAATTTGACGA
>CALFWW010000096.1 GCA_937928575.1 uncultured Saprospiraceae bacterium
GAGGTTATTAGGATTTTAAATTTCGACTGTGTATTGACTTAAGTGAGTGAGTTGCGGAGAAATCTGAGTACTCTGAACATAGATTTTAGTGTAAAATTGAATCGACTAGTAAATAGATTTCTCCACTAACTCAATATCAATTACTCAAGGCACGGTCGAAATAGTAAAATCAAGTACGCTTGATTCTTCGACTCCATGACAATTGAAAATTGTCATTTCACTCAGAATGACAAGCGTATATTGCATCATGCAAAATAAATTATGACAATTTGAAGCCTATTTCAATTATACTGCCCTTACCGAGCAGCAATACTCTTCCCTATGAAAAGTATACAAGTTGAACATTAGGATAGCTCGTATATTAATTGTTGAAATAAAAAATAAACCCGTTTTTCAATTATGAAACTACGATTCATTTTGAAGATGAAAAACTAAACTTTTCAGATCAGTCGCAACCTAATTGAATTTGAGAAATCGGATCATTGTTTGGAAAGCAATTTCCGGATAAAACTTCATCCGGCACATATCTATTCATGTTGGGATCGAAAAGACCATTTTCCAGAAACTCGACAAGGTGGTCGATTTCTTCTGTTGTCAGATTTAGTGGATTAAAAAGATTGCTGGTTGCATTATTAGGGATATTTGCATTTTCAGATTCTCCTTTATTGAAATATTCTACGACTTCCCTAAGAGAATTTTTACTACTTCCATGAAAGTAAAAACCACCATCTTTCAAATTGTAAAGCTGAGGTACTTTAAATTTGTATAGGTCTTCTTCTTTTTGAGTAAAACCACCACGACCTAAATTTCTTCTGTCATTTTCGGTTGTATTAAATGCACCAGCTTCATGTAAATCTTTTACACCGATCGCATAGAAATTATCCGCATTATTCAACGCAGTATTGTTATGACAGAGATAGCATTTTGCTTTATCAAAAAACAAAACGGCACCTAACTTTTGTGATTCCGTCATCCCCGCTCTGTCTCCTTTCAACCATCGCTGAAAAGGAGCTTGGTTTGGAACTAAACTTCTGATGTATGCAGAAATAGCCAACGCAGCTGTCACCTCATTGTATCGCTCTTCATATGGGACATCTGGGAAAGCGGCATTGAACCAAGGCGTATATCCGTATTCATCCATCAAAGGTTTGTTGACCACCATTCGATGCAAGTGAAGTCCTTCAATATTTTGAGATTCTATACCAGCAAAGCCTAAATGATTTACTTCCGTCAATGTTTCTTCACTCCACAAATATTCCGTGCCTATATTGTTGTGATTCCCACCAAATTGTCCATTCCAACTTGTATTTTTAGTAAATGCAACATTAATTAAACTAAGTGGTCGAGCACCTTGCACATCAATTTCCTCTTCGGTATAATTGAATAATTTTGTTCTGGTTTCTCCTTTGTTTCCAAAACCTAAACCACCATCTCCTATTCCTTGTTGGGCACCTGGCATAAATCCTGCGGATGGTACGTGACAGGTTGCGCATGAGTATGTTCCTTCGCCTAATTCATGTAAAGCATCTAAGGCCAATCCGGTTTCAAAAAACAACATTTTTCCTAAATTAACTTTCGTTGCAGTTAGCTTGTTATTAGGATCTTGTGGTAGATTATCCAAATCAGAACTATAAGGCAAGATGAAATCATCAATCGTGCTGTTAGGAGCAATGGTTGTAATTGCTTCGGTAAGAATTTTGTCTGTTGGGTTTGACAGTTTATCCTTTGTACATGATATGGTCGTCAATAAGAGCAGGCAAAGTATGCCCATTCCTATTTGGTAAGCTGAGTGGCTCATTGTAAGGGAAAATATTATGTTATGTAGTAATAACGGGAAGTACTACAAGATAACTGTTTAAGCATCATTTGACAATACTCCCATTATGGTAAAAAGAGGTTGATATGTTGGTAAGCAATACAAAGATTGTATTGTATTACAAATATAAGATAAATGCTAATATTTATCAAGCTAAAAAGGAGCTATTCAAACTAATGAATAACTCCTTTATCTAATTTAGAACTGAATTGTCTATTATTAATATCCTAATTCCTTATTACCAGAAGTAGTTTTAGGTGCTTCATACTCATCCGGAGTAATTGGCGCTGGTGCTACAGGCTCTGGCTTAGGCTCAACTGGTGCCTTTACTACAGGAGGTGGTGGCGGAGGTGCCACTACTGCTGCAGGAGGTGGTGTTGCCCAACAACCACGTAATAAGAAAAATAAAGGAATCAAAAGTAATGGCAATAACCACCACCATTTGAAAGCACATCCTGCTGCTGGTGCTGCTGCTGCGGTTGCTGCTGCTGCGGCAACAGGTGCTGCTGCGGCTACCTTTCTTGGAGGTGGCGGTGGAGGTGTTTTCTTGACGGCTACTTTCTTAACTGTTTCTTTTTGAACTTTCTTGAAAGCACCGGCTTCATGCATAATTTCTTTACGACCAACAATTTTGGAAGTAACGACTGCTGCTGCTGGAATTAAAGCCAAAGCTGCTGCTTCCGTTTTTCCACAACTTTTTCCGATTATATTTCCAAGTTCATCTCGTAAAACAGTAACATGCTGTCCCCCATCTGATTCAACTTTGTAGCTATCTCTTTTCGGTAAAACACGTAGAGCTGTTTTGATACCACTTTCACGAGCTGCTTCGGTTCTGTATCCAGAACTTCTGAACATTGTTTCACCAGTATCGGATAGTACCGTAAAAAACAACTTTCCATCTTTATCCTTGAAGGTACTGATGTTCCCGTGCGCTTTGTGTTTGGAATGTCCACTGTAAGCATCACAAGGTAAAAACTCTTGTTTCGAAGAGGATTTTTTAACATTTCTCTTTTCCGTAACACTAACAATCTTTCCTGCCGCACCTACGATTGGAATAAATCCTAGTGCCATTGATTTGGAATTTTGTGCACCACTTCGCCCTACTTCATTTCCTTTTTCATCTTTTAAAACACAGAAGTATTTTCCGTATTTTTCAAAGACATGATAATACTGTGCATCTTCAAGTAAACGCATTGTTGCATTAAACTCACGATCACGTTTATCCATGTCCGTAAAGCCTTCACTTCTTAATCGCACACTACCATCTTTGTTGTAAACTGCGTAGTAGAATTGTCCGTTGCTGTGTTTGAAAAAAGCAACATTGGGGTGCTCAGCAGATCTTGAGTGTCCTTCATATTCTTTTACTGCCAAGTAGTCATCATCTTTATCTCCTTTATCACTTCCACCTCCACCGCCACTTGACGATTTAGACATTAACGGTGCTGCTGCAAAAGAACTAACACCAGCTCCTTTACTTCCTGGCATCAATGCCATTGCTTCTGCTTCAGATCCAACTTCTGGGCTAACTGCAATTTCTTGGTGATTTGCCGCCTTTAAAGACAATACCCATTTACCATTTTCTTGTTTAACTGCCTTGAACATCTCTTTATTTCCCATGTTCTTTTTGACAGAAGCAATTCCGTTATCTCTGCTTGACTCGGATGCATATCCTTGACTTCGCAGTCTCAAACTTCCGCCTTCTGAATAAGCGAAAAAGAATTGACCATCTAAGGTAAATGAACTAAAACCATCGCTACCGGATTCATGTCCCATGTAACTTTTTGAAGGTAAGTAGTCATCATTCATAAGTTAGTACGTTTTGTTTATTAGATTTTTTAAAACATTAATTTAACAATCTTTGATGAAAATAGATTGACTATATTATGATTTTTATTAACATTAGTTATGACGCAAATAGTTTGAAAAAGTAATGAAATCACCAAAAAGAAGAAAATAGAATATTCTCTATAAATAACTGATTATCAACAAATAATATTCGGTAATCAGCCCTAATAAATAATAAATGTTCTATTCAAATGATACTATTCCATCAAAACATATATGTCGTTTTTAAATTTAAAAGAATATTTTTTTCTAACTTTTTCCTTCAAATTCGTTTACAACAATTCGTTTACGTGAATAATTTTAAATTTTCATCACATTAAATAAAATCACATGTATTTTTAATGTTTAAATTTTAGATGAAATATTAAAAAAAATGAAGGCACTACCTCATTTTTATCAATTCTAACAACGTAATTTTATTCCACAATCAAAAACAGAAATTATGCCTTTTGATGAATTTTTAGCGGATCGAGTTCGCCAAATTTTTAATGATAAATCGATTGCTTTCCGAGAAAAACCGATGATGGGTGGACTCATTTTTATGGTGGATGATAAAATGTGTGTTGGTGTTGATATCGATCGCAATACTGAAGAGGATCGCTTGATGGCAAGAATCGGAAAAGATGCTTACGAAGATGCTCTAAAAGAAGCGGGTGCGCGCAAAATGAATTTCACCGGAAAAGTCATGCGAGGATTTATTTTTATTTATCCAGATGGTATTGATGCCGATGAGGATCTGGAGTTTTGGATTCAGAAGGCTATTGATTATAATCCTTTGGCTAAGAAAAGT
This sequence comes from uncultured Saprospiraceae bacterium, assembly GCA_937928575.1. Taxonomy (GTDB): domain Bacteria; phylum Bacteroidota; class Bacteroidia; order Chitinophagales; family Saprospiraceae; genus CALDGQ01. The sequence goes on from CALFWW010000096.1 coordinate 4,452, forward strand.
AAGAAAAAGAAAAAGAAGCCTTCGTAAAACAAAATCACGTCTTTGATAATCCGTAAGTCAGACTGTCAATATTCTACCCTCTTTATGATCCGTTCTAACAATAATTGTATCTGAAAATTTGATTCTTATAAAACATATTATACAAAAACTAAATATTACTTTTGAGTCATCATTTTCATAAAAACTTTAGAACTGATGGAATTATTTTTTAATCAAATATCATTTAAACCTTATATAGTTGGAATTTTCATTGCGCTTTTTGTTTTCTCTTGTGGGCAAAAGGCTGCAAAGAATGTAACCGCAGAAAAGGCTACCAACACGACTACTCCTAAAGTTCAACCTTCAGTAGATGCAGCTGGGAACACGGTACCTAAGAAAAAAAGCACAACTGTTGTTAAGAAAAAAAATGCATCTAAAAGTTCATTCAATATTGCATTTGGGTCTTGCAATAAACATGACGAACCTCAACCTTTATGGAATCCAATTTTAAAAAACAAACCTGATTTATGGATTTGGACGGGTGATATCATTTATGGTGATACCAAGAATATGGAATTGATGCAATCAAAATATGATGCACAAAAGAAAAATCCATCTTATCAAAAAATATTGGACTATTGTCCTGTAATTGGTGTTTGGGATGATCATGATTTTGGGCAAAACGATGGGGGCAAAAAATATACAATGAAAAAAGAGAGCAAGGATTTGTTGATGTCATTTTTGGATGTCCCAGAAGATGCAGAAGTAATGAAACATGATGGCGTCTATACCAGCTATACCTATGGAGAAAAGGATAAAATGATCAAAGTCATCTTGCTAGATTGCAGAACCTTCAAAGATGACATCAAAAGAACCAATAAAATCAGTATCGCAGATCCCAATGCTGATCTATTGGGGGCTACCCAATGGGCTTGGTTTGAAAATGAGTTGAGACAATCGAAAGCGTCCGTTAATATTATCGTATCCAGTATCCAAGTAATTCCTGAGGAGCATCGTTTTGAAAAATGGGCAAATCATCCAACAGACAGAGCACGTTTATTTGAATTATTGAAAAAGACAAAACCTAAAAACACTGTACTAGTTAGTGGAGATCGACATATTGGTGAGCTATCAAAAATAGATCTAGAAGGTTTTGGAACATTGGTTGAAATCACTTCCTCAGGATTGACACATGCTTACACCAGTTTTACCTCAGAGGACAACAAACATCGCATTGGTAAACCTCAACCCGTTCTAAATTTCGGAGTCATCAACATTGATTGGAATGCTTATAGTCCAATATTGAAAATGGAACTTCGTGGAGAAGACAACAAGCAACTTCAGATGTTTAGAATGGCAATTAAAAAATAAGTATTCTTTTTTTCATACAGTTCTAGCATTTAAATAGTAATCGTAAACATCTATAAGTTTGCTTGTCAGATTAGTACGCCCAATCATATCTTACCATATAACAATTGATGAATTTGATTTCATGAACAACGGTACAATTTAATGTCATTCGGGTATTTACATTGCGCTTTTAAAACGATAAATTAAGTAATAAGCTCAAGAGCCTTACAAATTATCATGAACATACTAGTTTCAAGAATTCTATCCATTAATCTTATTTCAATCTTCTTGCTTTTCGGAGGAGTGTCTATCGGCACCTCAACTTCTGACTGGGATTTGATTACGGAAGATGCTTCAACCAAAGTCTATACTCGCAGATCCAGTACGTCCAATCTTAAAGAAATTCGAATTGTCACTCAATTTAATTCAGATATTGCCACACTAAAAGAAGTGCTAACAGATGTAGATGGCTATCCATCATGGGTATTTAAATGTATGGGTTCTAAAAAAATTGCAACGATAAATGACAATGAATTTCACTATTACTTGATGACAGATATGCCTTATCCAGTTTCCAATAGAGACCTCGTGGTTCATACTAAAAATTGGAAAAAGAACAATCAATACTTTAGCAAGTCCGTGGCAGCCCCAGAATTTATCTCTAAAAAACAAGGGATGGTTCGGGTTCCAAAATTCTCTTCTGCCTGGGAGGTAACTCCGATTTCTGATCAAACTATTCAAATTGAATACGAGGCTTCCACTGATCCTGGAGGTTACTTGCCAGGTTGGGTTGTAAATTTGGGAATCACAAAAGGACCAATCAACACGATGCAATCATTAAAGCAAGAAGTGGAGAGAAGATTTCGATTAAAATAAAACTCACCTACCCTAATTTCCAAAGCATTTCCTTCAAATTTACGTCCTTACATGCCATCATGACTGGTTAGTAAGCTGCACGACCAAAATTCTGATTGGTCTCTACACATTTGTATTTTTTTACGTTTACAATAATATATAGCAAACATTAAAAATTGTTTTTAGTTTTGCGAACTAAAAAAAATGTGTACAAAGCAAATATTTACCGTCAATTACAAATACTTTTTATGAAAAATTTACTTTATCTAAGTCTACTTATCCTATCGATTTCGATAACTTCTTGTAGCAAATCTACGGATGAAATCTTGAGCGAGATTGCTGCTGAAAACGAACAAACTATTTTAGATTATCTCTCCGACAATAATCTAACAGCAGAAAAAACAGCAAGTGGTTTGTATTATATAATTGATGTTCCAGGCGGCAATGAAAGACCGACGCTTGCCTCTACTGTCGAAGTAATTTACAGAGGCTATTTTGTAGATGGAGTAGCGTTTGATGCAACACCACAAGGAGATTCATCTGTGTTTCCACTCTCCAATGTGATTGCTGGTTGGCAAGAAGGGATTCCCCTTTTTGGCAAAGGTGGAAGTGGTGTATTATTGATTCCTTCAGCACTTGGTTATGGCACAAATGGTCAAGGATCTATTGCTCCAAATGAAGTACTTATCTTTGATATCAATCTAATTGATTTTTAAAATAAAAAATCAATTATTTTTTAAAAATGCTCAACTCAATTAGGTTGAGCATTTTTTGTTGGTATTAATTATCCATTAACAAAAAATGGCACTATTTTCAATATAATCAACTATATCATATTTAGAAAATTATTGGCCCCAATAAACACTAAATATGAAAGAGATTCCCTCATTTATTGACCCCAATAAATAATAGCAACTACCGCTGCAAATTAATCCCAAAAATGCGGTAAACAACTGTATATAAGCTACTTATATACAAATCCAATTATCTAGTTTAGCCAAAATGGTCAATAGACTATTTTAAGACTGGTGGACTTATAGCTAGTATTTGGATACCTATTTATCTAGAGAATAATTTTTACAACTATATTGTTATATTAATACCAATAAACGAGCGTACTACTCTTCTATTAAAAGAGCCAGACACAACTTAAATCATACAAAAAATTAATTATGTACTTAAAGAAAACTTTAAGTGCCACTAGACACCTATGTCAAATTGGTACAATCACAATGTTATGTTTATTAATATTCCAAATATCAGTCAAGGCTCAGACGTGCGACTGCAATGAATATATTTACCTAAACGAACCTACAACAGGTGGAGCTATTCATAAATTTTTAGTGAATGCGGATGGAAGCTTGACTGAAATTGGAATGCCTTGGTTTGATAATGATTTAGAAGGTGAAGCGGTAACGTCTCCTCATGGATTGGGTGTCGATCAAAATGGATTCTTATACATTGGAGAAACAGCAGAGGGTAATATTCGAAAATTTACCTGCGATGGTGATATTTTTCCTACTACTGATTTTGAAATTCAAGATGGAGGAACCAACTTTGGAGTGGTTGATAATATTTTATATGTCAATTCAGATGAAGCAGTTCCTGATGGGATTTATGCATATGACTTGTGTACAGGAAATCAATTAGGATACTATTGTTTAAATGGAATCATTGAAGGTGAAACTGGTTTTGATTCTGACTGGGGATTTTCAATCATTGATAACGAAACAATAATTGTAACGGATAGCTATTTCAATGGTGAGCGAAATGACGTCTGGAAATTTGACATTAGTACATCTACCTTAAATGCTGTGACCGAACCAAATCCGGTATGCATTGATCCATTTATTTCACAAGATGATGGCGTTGTCAATGTTGGCGATAATGAACTTACGAATTGGGATATCTATGGAGTCACCATGGATAATCTTGGTAATATCTATATTGTCGAGACTCAATTTTTTACTAGTAATTCAAGAATTTCAAAATACGATAGCAATGGTTTATTTGTAGCGGTCACTCCTATTGATGCCGTAGATGGAGATGGGGGTTATTTCAATTCAATTGCAATCACTTATAGTGAGGGAGCTGATAAATTATATGTTTCAACACAATCTCCAATTGATGATTGCATTTCGATTATTGATCCGCACACGATGACCTATGATGGACCTGCCATTGGAGCAGCTGGTGGTGGAGATAATGCAAAAGGTATCGCTATCACCAAGGAGTGTTGCCCAAATGCACCGACTGTTGCAGTCAATAGTTTGGTTTGCGATAAAGAAATAAATGAAAAAATATATTTGCAAGATTTAATTTCTTGTGATTATGGGGTTGTCTGTGCAGACTCATGGTCCATCACCAATACGAGTGGGTTTATATTTGATAATTGTGACCAAACAATCGCTGCATCCATTCCAGGTGCATGTGGAACATTTGAATTAACATCGGATGCTGCTCACCCATTAGCACAATGCGATGCATTTACCATTGTACTAAATGTATGTTTCGAATGCGGATATGACATCGGAAATTATGTTTGGATCGATGAAGATGGAGATGGTGATCAAGATGTTGGTGAAGCTGGAATTCCTGGTGTCACTGTCTATCTTGAAGATGATATGGGAGTTGTACTCGAAGAGACAATAACAGATTATAATGGAGGTTATGTTTTTGAAAATAATCCCGAAGGAACTTATGTTGTACGTGTAGATGATACAACTTTGCCAACTAGCCTTTCCAGTACTACTTTTGATTTGGATAGTGCATTCGATCATAAAACTACAATCGTGTTAACGGAAGACAGATTGGATGCAGCGTTTGGCTATAATTATACAGCGATGACCAATACCAACACTTCGACCGGTATCGATGGTGCAATCGGAAATAGAATATGGAGCGATGCCAATAGCAATGGTAAACAAGATTTGGGAGAAGTAGGAATTGCGAATGTAACAGTAATGTTACTAGATGACACAAATACACAAATTGCTACCACAACTACAGATGCATCAGGGTATTACGTATTCCCCAATTTATCAACAGGATTTTATGCAATTGAAGTAGACCCTACTACCCTACCAGCTATTTACAACACAACTCCTACAGGTGATCCAGATTCAGATGGCACCAACACAAGTGAGCTAGTCGTATTAGCACCAGGTGATGTTTATTTACGCCAAGACTTTGGTTACAACAGTACATCTACTTACTCAATCAGTAACCAATTATATATTGATGAAGATGTTAGCGGTGATTTCACGACAGGAGAATTGCCAATTGCTAAAATTTCCGTTGCCTTAGTTGCTGATACCAACAATGATGGCGTTTGGGATCAAGGGGAATTACCAATTGCCAATATGATTACCGATACAAATGGAGTATATGAATTTACTGGTGTTGAGGATGGAAACTATCTAGTAGTTGTAACTGACACAGAAAATATTCTAAAGGATTTTGAAAATACCGGTGATCCAGATGCTGGTATGCCTAGCATGTCTAAAGTAACTATTGCTGGTGCAGATGATGTTGACCAGGACTTTGGATACGCACCAGCAGGACATAGCAGCTCTCCTAACAACGTATTGATAGGTTCAATTATCTACTTAGATACGAATGGAAATGGGATGTTAGATCCAACAGATCAAGGAATTCAAGGTGTCAAAGTTGAGTTGAGAGATCCAAGTGACAATCTCATTAAGATCACGACCACCGATCCAAATGGCATGTATTTATTCGGTGGTTTGGTAGCAGGAACTTACAAGGTAAAAGTGCAAGAATTGACACTTCCAGGTGCAGCAACTATCCCAATGGGGCTTACACAAAGTGCTGACCCAGATGGTGTTAATGACAATGAATCAACCACAACTATTCCAGCAGGAAGTAAGGACTTGATTCAGAATTTTGGATATATATCTTCCTCCCCTAATACAATCAGCGGAACTATTTGGGAAGACAATGATGCAAATGGCACCCTAGATGAAACTACTCCCGTCTACTTCGAAAATGTGACTGTAGTGTTATATGATGATAGAAGTTTGATTGTCGGAACCACTACAACAGACGTAAATGGTGATTATAGTTTTACGGGACTTCCTGATGGAACTTATACAGTTGACGTCACAGACGAACTGGACATCCTTGCAGATTATTGGAAATCAAATGGAGTTCCTGCAAATGCAGCGATGGACAATAATTCTCAAATTGAAACTTATTCGGCTTCCGTATTTGGTGGTAGCACAGATACAACAGGAGACTTTGGATATTACAAAAATCCAGCTTCTTTAGGAAATTTGGTTTGGCAAGATGATAATGGAAACGGAATTCAAGATGTAGGTGAACCAGGATTGATATTCGTAAGTGTCATGTTGGAAATTGATTTTGACAATGATGGCGTTTTTGATATCAACCACACTATTCAAACTGGATTCGGTGGAAAATATAGTTTCGATAATTTATTATTGGATGAAGACTACAACGGAACCAATAGTACGACTTCTCCAACTTACAAACTATCCGCAATTGTTCCAAACGGATATATCAAAACAGGGATCAATTCTTATGGAAACGAAAATGATATGGTGGATTCAGATATTCATGAAGGGACAATTGGGATGCCTATTCAAGGACAGAAAAGCACTTTATTGAGTAACACGACAGAGACACAGGCAAGTTACGATTTTGGGTTAATTCCGTTTAATTGTAATACACCAGTTGTTGAATATGCAATCACAAATGGTGCAATAACCAATCCTGGTCAGACGACCAATTTCTTCCATGACCCGACTACAAATGATGTAAATCATGTCGATATGAATCAACAACATGGAATAATTAGAGGAGTCACTTATTGTGAGCATAATGGATGGAGATATTATTTTAATCCAAATGACCCATCTGAATATTTGCTTGCAATTGAAATGTTAGATAATGTAACTGAAATTGAATGGGTACAAATCACGGTTGAAAACCAAGCAACATTAAGTAGCAGATATGCAGTTGGTGATACGGATGCAACCTTTGTCATGGCTAGAGATTGGCATGTACAAACGGTCAATGGAGATCCTTTAGTAAATGCTTCAGGAGACCCTGCAACTGTTAATATGCGTTTTTACTTCCCACCAGAAGAATATGAGAAAATGTTGGCAGACGCAAATATGCAAGCGAGTCAATGGGGACTTGCTCCCTTGACATCAGCAAATGTATACTGGTTTAAAAAAGATTTATTTGCAGGACCTGCAGATATAGACCCAGCAGGCTCGAGTTTGATTCCAAATGACATCACAACTTTGAGAAAATCAATGAGTGATATGAATGGAAATAACACTGCTATTACAGATATACCTGTAGAAAATAGTAAGAACCATATTCAATTTAATGAAATCACTTCTTTTTCAGGAGGAACAGCAGGTATAACAATCAGCACACCACTTGCAATTGATTTGAGTTCATTCGAAGTAACATCAGCAGATTGTAACACGACCCTTTCTTGGGCGGTTGAAGATGAAGATGCTTTCAGCCACTTTGTGATTGAAAAAGGAAACAATGGAACTCAATTTTCTCCAATTGGTGAAATTAGCTTGAGTGATGCAATGAGTTATAATTTTGAAGATCCATCTGCCAATGGTACAGCTTATTATCGATTGAAATTGGTCAATCTCGATGGCACTTTCGAATATACCAACACTTTAATTACAACCAATGAATGTGATGAAGGAGTATGGAACATCAATCTATATCCAAACCCAATTAAAGCTAGTTCAAATATTGTCAATTTAGATTTTTATTCTGCGGTGACGACTGCCAATATTTCGATCCTTGACAATTTAGGAAGAACGATTTACACTGCCATTCATGACACTGAAATTGGAGCCAATAGCATTCAAATAAACATTTCAGATTTCCCAGCAGGCGTCTACTTAGTGAATTTCGAATCTGGATTTACAAGTGAGACTATGAAGTTGATGAAAATGGAATAATACAAAAGATTATTTTAGATTTTAATATAACGTGATTTCATTGTATGAAGTCACGTTTTTTTATTGCCTCATAAAATATTTTAACGTCTTATTCGCCATAGATCAAGTGTTTGCAAATCCATCAAATAATAAGTTTCCAATGGCATCAGAACTCTCATGCGATTTGTTATTTTTGCATTCCTCAAAATGTAGAAAATTTGAATTTTATTAATAAATATGCCTACCCCATTATTTTACTGGTTCAAGTAATTTTTTTCTTGGTATGGTGGGAATGGAATGAATCGAAGACAACTGCGCAAGCGATTAGTGAAACACAAACTTTCAATCAGCGAAAGCAATGGACCAAGCAACCTGAATACATTCATGTCCCTGTCAATTCAACCCAAGATGTCCTTCGACATGGCATCCAGATTGATGAGCACAATGGAGTAGCCATTTATTACAATGGCGATATTAATTATGTAAGTGGACGAAGTAAAACATCTGATGGCTATAATCTTGGTCTAAAATATCAATGTGTCGAATTCGTAAAAAGATATTACTATCAATACATGAATCACAAGATGCCTGATTCATTTGGACATGCCAGAGATTTCTTCAGTGAAGGAGTCCCAGACGGAACTTACAATTCGATAAGAGGGCTTACTCAATATACCAATCCCAGTCTCTCTAGACCAGAGCTCAATGATATACTAGTATTCGAAGGAGATAATGAAAACCCTTATGGGCACATCGCAATTGTTTCAAAAGTTTATGATGACAAAATTGAGTTGGTTCAACAAAATATTGGTGACAAAACCAGAGTTCATCTGGATGTGAAAAAATTTCTGGACGGGTGGATGGTGCAAGATGCCACTATCATTGGTTGGTTGAGAAGAAATTAATTGGGGTAGTTACCATTGAAAGAACATAGGTCGCTTTGTTTTGAAGGTCTCGCTTTCAAATACCAAAATTTTTAGAGTATCCATTTCCTTATCACTGAAAACAACTTATAGCGACAGGTCGCAAAACCCCCTCACGGGCAGGGCTCAGAATCTTTGGACGTATTTTAAAACTTTGTTTTTTTGCAAGCTTTTACCAGCATGTAGTCCAATCGCAAGAAAAAACAACCATTTCTAGGCTTTTTCACCCTTAATTTATCTTTAATACATATAATTTAACTTTTTTTTTAGATTACATGCAGCGTTTTTGTAGCTATCTGTCACTAATAGCTGTACCCCAATTGGGCTTAAAATAAATACCATCAATTTTTCAAAAAAATTTAAAATGACTAAAAAATTCGCATTTCTCTTTCTAGCGATTGCCATTGTTTTTTCTGCTTGTAGAAAAGATACGGATATGCTAACAACTCAAGTTGATCCCAATGAAGATGGGAATGGAATCCCTCCTTCCGTAATTGTTACCAGTAGCCTGATTGGTGTGGTGACAGATGAATACAATAATGTGGTAGAGGGTGCAACTGTAAGATTAAAATCCAACACTGCTGTTACAGATGAAAACGGAAACTTTATGTTTTCAAATGTTCAAATGGAAGAAGATGGTGCCTTAGTAACTGCTAGTAAGGCAGGATTTTTCAAAGCATATGACAGAGTAAGAGCAACTTCAAATGCTACTTCTTATACTCGAATTCAATTGTTGGATCGTGCCATTATTTCATCTTTCCCTGCAGGTGCTGCACAAGATGTTGAGTTTGATGGTGCTACCGTAAAGTTTCAAAATAATGGTTTCGTAGATACCAATGGTGCAGACTATAGTGGAACAGTTAATGTTGCAGCTCACTGGATTGACCCGACAAGCGGTGTTGTGGATCAACAAATGCCTGGTGACTTAAGAGCATTGGATGCAGAAAATGTGTACTCCGTGTTAGAAACATTTGGAATGGTTGCGGTAGACTTGATCGCTGACAATGGTTCTGAATTACAATTAAAAGAAGGACTAACTGCAGAAATCAATTTCCCAATCCCAACGGAATTACTAAATTCAGCACCCGCTACCATTCCATTATGGAGTTTTGATGAAGAAAATGGATACTGGGTAGAAGAAGGAAGTGCCACTAAAGTCGGTGATAGGTATGTCGGAAACGTTACGCACTTTTCTTTCTGGAATTGTGATGCACCATTCCCATTAATCGAAATGGATGGTCAAGTAGTTTCCGAGGCAGGGGAAGCCCTAGCAGGAGTCATTGTTTGTATCGATTTTGCAGATAACGAATGGTGGGGAGGAAGCGGCTACACCAATAACGAAGGTTTCTTTGGAGGAAAAATTCCAAAAAATGAAAACCTAATTCTTACCGTAAAAGACAACTGTGGAAATGGAATCTACACCATGAATATCGGCCCTTTCACTGAAGACGTTGATCTAGGTCAGATTACCGTCACTGGAATTGATGATTACTTAGTAACAGTATCTGGTACATTGCTAGATTGCGACAACGATCCAGTAAGTAATGGGTATGCAGTTATTACTTCTTCAACAACACAATTCCCAGGTCAGCTAGATGATACCGGATATTTTGAAGAGCTTATCCTTATTTGCGAATCAGATACAGAAATCGAACTTGCTGGTTATAACTTTGATGACTTATTACAAAGTACGCCACTTACGTATACCGTCAGCCCTGGTGGTGATCCAATAGATGCAGGAACGATCGTCGTTTGTGATCAAGTCATAGAAGAATATTTATTTGCTTCAGGTGATGGTGCTGTTGTCAATTACTTCGACCCAACCATCTTTACAACGATGGATAGCATAGGAGGAAATTCTTCCAATACTATTTCAAGTGGTAGTAGTACTGGCAATCCAAATAATCCAGATTCATTAGGTGGACAATTTGATATGAACTATATCGGAACTGGTGTAGGTACTTTTACCCAGGTAAATTATGTTTCATCCTGGCAAATAAATGCAGCTGGGACGAAAACTGGGTATAGCTGTCAAGGATGTGCAGTAACCGTCAACATTACGCTTGATGAAGGAGCAGGTGGATATATCGAAGGAAACTATATGGGCGAAGCACAAGATTTCAACGCCGGAGCAACTATCCCTATCTCAGGAGAATTCCGAATACTACGAGACTAAAGATTAAAGCTAGATAGAGGTCGGATGTGAGTCAAAGTACTCATGTCCGACAATTTTTTACTAACTTAACACTACCCTAAAACCAAAAAACAATTTTACTTTGCATATAAAGGAGATCATAAAAGGCTGTATTGAGAAAGATGCTTTTGCACAAAAAGCACTCGTACAAAGATATTCTAGTATGCTATTCACGGTCTGCAGAAGATATGTGAAAGACCCGCACAAAGCAAAAGACATTTTGCAAGAATCATTCATTGCTATTTTTGATGGCATGAATTCCCTAAAAAATCAGGATGCACTGGAAGCTTGGATGCGACGAATTGTCGTTCATACTTCTCTAAGATCTTTCAGAGGGGCTAAAAACAAAATGGAAGTGGTCGGAATCGAAAACACCATTGAGCCACATAAAGCTCCTGCTGTTTTTGGAAAATTAGGAGCGGAAGCACTTATCAAACTGATCCATCAATTACCGGATGGCTATCGGGAAGTATTCAATCTATACGTGATTGAAGAATTTAGCCACAAAGAAATTGCAAAAACTTTGGGTATCGAAGAAAGCAGCTCTAGATCACAATTGGCAAGAGCCAGAAAAATTTTGCAGAAACAAATTTTACAAAAAGAAAAAGTCGCGATATGAGTCGTAAGAACATGGACGATATTTTCAGAGACGGTCTAAAAAACTACAACTCTGAAATTGATCCAAACGAAATATGGGCCGGTATTCAGGAGAAAAAACCAAATCCTGATAGTGATAGCAAAAAACCATTTGCTTGGTGGATCCTAGGTTCACTACTTCTGGTAATTACTGCAACTGTATTGTTATCAAGCACCGCTAACAAACAACGCAATGCAATTGAAACAGCAGAAGCACGCGTTACCAATATGGGTATCCTCAACAATACTACTAGCAATACAGAAGCCACTATAAATATCACTGATTCGAAATTCAACACTGCGAATTCACTACCTGATAATAATGAGCATATTGATAAAGAAACCTTGAATACAGTTTCTAAATTTGACAAGAAGAAGATAGCAGATAAAGTGTCATTAAAAAGAGCAGTTGCAACTAGCATTAGTAATACTATTCAAATCGAACATTTAAATACCAGAACGACAAATAATAATAATAAGAACAACTTACTCACAGCACCTTCAAATACAAACATTATTATTCCAAGTGTAAATACAAATTACAACAACACTTCTACGAACAAAACCATTAAGGCAACTACAAAGACAACAAAATCAAAAGTAATTGCTTTCGAATTTTTAGAAACAAAAGAGGCCATTCCCGTTATCCCAATGACAGTTGACACCAAAGATAATGAGGAAACGGACGCAATGCCCGATATGCGTATTCCTGAAGATAAGATCGCCGAAGGATGCTACGGTGGACCAGCATTTTCATTTGCTTTTGGTGCGCATGTGTCTCCTGATTTGGTCATGCACAATATCTCCTCTACCAATCAAGATTTATTTCCGTACATCGATGAACGTAGAAAAACCGAAAAACTACTAGAATCTTATCATGTGGGACTGGACGTGTATATACAACATCGCGACGGTCTTTTCTTAAGATCTGGTCTTGAATACGCTCAAATTAATAAGCGATTCAAATTCGATGAGACATGGCAGAATGAAACGATGGATACGACATTCACCAGAGAAAAGAGAACCACCAACCGTTATAGAATGATAGATATCCCATTAACTGTCGGATACGAATTTGGTGTCTACGATTGGAATCTATCGCTCTATGTGGAAGCTGGAGCCAGTATGAATGTTTTATTTAAAAAGAAAGGTGATATCCTAGACCCTAACTCTCCTGCTGATTATTTCGAACCAATTTCTATTACAGATGGAGCAGCAAATCGATTGGACTCCTACGTTGACAATGTTGGGTTAAGTATCCTTGGAGGAATTGGAATGAGATACGAATTGAGTGATGGTCTATTTATCTACGCGCAACCTGCGGGTAAATTGTATCTCAACTCTTTCACGAAAAAAGACAATGATGTTGATGAAAAGTTTTCGCGTTTTGGTATCAACTTTGGCGCGATCTATAAATTATAAATGTAGTTAATTTTATTTTTCCCGAGTTCTAAAACCACTTAACCATCTTTTTGGTTGAGTGGTTTTTAATTTTAATTTATAATTTACGTTTTCAATTAAATTTCTTATACAGATTGTATTATATAATCGCGCTGGCTTGTATTACAAAAGGGCTTGCAAAACAATATGGAGAAAAAATTTTCAAAGGTCAAGGCGGAAAACGCAAGTATCCCCTTTGGGCTATCGAGCCTGCTTGCGCCAAGCAGACAGGGCTTTCCAACGAAGAGATTTGGAAATTTTTCTCATAGAAAGCCCGCTATTTTATAATTCAATTTGTATTAAAACCTTTGTGTGCAGGATACTTACTAGGATCTTCCTCATGCATCATTTCATAGACAGCATCAAAAACATCTTCTGGATGTGGTTTAGTAAAATAATCACCATCAGAACCAAAAGGCGTACGATGTGCATGTGCTGTTAAGGTTTTAGGTGCTGCATCTAAATATTGATATCCGTTTTGCTTTTCCAGTACTTCGCGCATCATGAAAGCGGTTGCCCCTCCTGGAATATCTTCGTCCATAAAAATGATCTTGCTGGTCTTTTTTAGTGACTCCACGATCATATGTTCCAAATCGAAAGGAATTAATGTTTGGGCATCAATCAGCTCAACTGAAATACCTTTCTTATTCAGCAATTCGATTCCTTTTTGAGCAACTCGGATGCAGGAGCCATAAGTCAAAATCGTCACATCAGTTCCAGTTGCTAAAATTTCAGGAACTCCGAGTGGGACTGTAAATTCACCGATATTGTCAGGCAACTTTTCTTTTAAGCGATAGCCATTTAGGCACTCAATTACCAATGCTGGGTCATCTGATTTCAGCAAGCCGTTGTAAAAACCAGCTGCTTGTGTCATATTTCTTGGTACGCAAATATACATGCCTTGCAACGCATTAATCAGCATACCGATTGGTGAACCTGCATGCCAAATCCCTTCCAATCGATGACCACGTGTACGGATAATGGCTGGTGCTTGTTGAATGCCGTTGCTACGATAGCGTAATGTTGCCAAATCATCGGTCAGTGGTTCTAACCCATAGATTAAGTAATCCAAATATTGAATTTCGGCGATAGGCCTCAGACCACGCATCGACATCCCAATCGCTTGTCCCATGATTGTCCATTCTCTGATACCTGCATCAAAAACTCTTTCTACTCCGTACTTTTGTTGCAAGCCTGCAAACCCTTGATTCACATCTCCAATTTGTCCGACGTCCTCTCCAAATGCGAAAAGAGTAGGCATTCTTTCTAATGCTTCATCAAAACACTTATTTAAAACTTGAGAACCGTTGATACTTTTGGAATCTTCAGAATATTTTGCAGGAATGACTTCGTAATTTAGTGCAGCATTTTTAGAGTCGCTATACAGTTGACTGTGGTATCTTTGATCTGTAAGTGATTTTATTTTCTCCAACCAATTTTCCAATTCTACTTTAGCATCACTTTGATCTCCGATTAATTCATACAACAATCTCCTTACATTCTGCACGACTTCATTTAAAAATGGAGTCCTCATTTGATTGACCTCATTCAAAGCCAGTAGAACAGCATCTTTATTGTTAGAAGATTCTGTTAGTTTGGCATAAAGACCTTTTACAACTTGGATTTCTGCATTCGTTTGATCAGAGAAAGTTTTCCAAGCGTTATCTTTGCCCGCTTTAACAAAACGCTTTGCATCTTCCATGATAGCTTCCAATTCGCTACTCGATGCAATCCCATTATCTAGAATCCATTTCTGAAATAATATTAAGCAATCATGTGCTCGCTCCCACTCTAGTCTTTCTTTGGGTTTATATCTTTCATGAGAACCTGAAGTAGAGTGCCCTTGAGGTTGCGTCAATTCTTGTACGTGAATCAAACAAGGTATATGCGATTTTCTGGTTTTCTTGATTGCTTTTTCATAAGTCTCTACGAGGATTGGATAATCCCATCCTTTGACGGTATAGATATCAATTCCATTCCCATTTTTATCCAATCTAAAACCTTCTAGGACTTCAGAAATACTTTCTTTAGTTGTTTGATGTTTTGTTGGTACTGATATTCCGTAGCCGTCATCCCAAACTGAAATGGCCATTGGAATTTTCATGACTGCAGCAGCATTGATACTTTCCCAAAATACACCTTCAGAAGTACTTGCATCACCAATTGTAACAAAAGTTACTTCATTTCCTTTTATAGAGAACTGTTTATTTTCTTGTAATACTTTACTTTCTCGATAGATTTTTGAAGCTAATGACAATCCGATTCCTCTTGCCATTTGGCCCCCTGTGCAAGAAATATCTGAGGAAATATTGTATTGATTGGTATGTTGATTCCATTCTCCATCTTTATCCAACAATGGAGTTGCGTAGTGACTATTCATTTGTCGTCCGCCTGAAAATGGATCATTGTCAGCATCCGCATAAAGTTGTGCAAAAAAATCTTCAATTGTCGTGAGTCCAAGTGCTAACATAAAAGTTTGATCTCTATAATACCCTGATCTAAAGTCTCCTTTTTTGAAAGCTCTTGCCATGATGACTTGAGGAAGTTCTTTTCCGTCTCCTACGATACCAAACTTTGCTTTTCCTGTTAGTACTTCTTTTCGTGCTAAAAGACTTGCTTCTCGACTGATACAGCAAATTTTGAAATCATCTAAAATGTCATTTCGTGAAATTCCTAGTCCTAAATTTGTGATTTCTTTTGTTTTATTTTCTATAGGATTTTCAAGCATGAAAGTAATTATTTGATATGGTGTTAAATGGTCGTAAAAACTATCACAAAAGTAGCAAAATTTAGCCTTTTCATCTGAACATTCGATTTTTGCAATTTGTTCTAGTTACGAATTTAAATAGCGCACATTTATTCGGTATTAACCTATTTTTGCAAGTGTAATTTACCTGTAATCAGTGCCATATGTGTTATTAACAATTATTTACATTTGCAAGGTGGCTATTAACTAAATATTAACTGCAATAAACAAGCTAAAAGTTTAATTTTGTATTGTATCTCTCTATTTTTGGGATACTAATTCTTTACATGAACTAAAAAAATAAAAATGAAAAAATTCCTTTCTATTTTAACAATGATGGCAGTAGCGTTTTCTGTAAGCTATGCGCAAGTTGACGCTATAAAAGTTGCGGATACACCTACTATTGAAGCTCCAGCTAACGGACCGGTGATGACTTTTGAAAGCACAGAAGTTGATTATGGTACCATTGAGCAAAATTCAGATCCTCTGAGAACTTTTGATTTTACAAACACAGGAACTGAACCTCTTGTTATTACGCATGCGAAAGGAAGCTGTGGTTGTACAGTTCCTACTTATCCAAAAGAACCAATTCTTCCTGGTGAAGCAGCTTCGATTGAAGTACGTTATGACACAAAAAGAATTGGTAAATTCACAAAAAGAGTAACACTTACTACGAATGAAGGTGGTGAAAAACGAATTTTGACGATTAAAGGAGAAGTTTTAAAGGCTCCAAAAGAAAACGAAGGGGTACCTACAAAGAAACCAACCGGACTTTCTGGAAACTAACCGGACTTTCTGGAAACTAAATATTGAATTTAATTCAAAAAAACCCTGTCTTGACTAAACATCGAGACAGGGTTTTTTTGTTAATTTGGTGTAAGCACTAAAAAAAGAAAACCCTCGCTGAGCAGCAAGGGTCTCTAACCCAAACAAATAAACACAAAAACTACTTTTTAAATACATGGTAAATCTAAATCAGATACACGGATTGAACAATGGTTCGCTTTTTTTTTTGTGACATCGAAAAAATGATCTTTTTATTCAAATTTATCTATGTATCGTAAATAAGAGCCATTTATTGCTATTTCATTTTTTCTAATTTACATGTATTAAAAGTCACTAAAATAGCCTAGAAACAAATTGCTAAATCATCTTTTTTATAAATAAATGAAAACTCACTATGATAATTCTTCTTTCTCCCTCTAAATCACTCAACTTTGATCCTTCTATTCATAAAAAAAAGACCTCTCCAAGGCTTTTAAAGCAAAGTGAAGCCCTTATTGACATTCTAAGAGACAAATCGGTTAATGATATAAAAAAACTAATGAGTGTCTCCGATAAAATAGCGACCCTGAATCATGAGCGCTATCAATCTTTCAAAACACCATTTAATTTGAAAAATGCCAAACAAGCTCTTTTTGCATTTACTGGTGATGTATATGCTGGTCTTGAAGCCAATACTTTTGATCAAAGTGACATCGATTTTGCAAATGACCACCTAAGAATTTTGTCTGGTCTGTATGGTGTATTAAGACCGCTTGACCTAATGCAACCCTATCGCTTGGAAATGGGAACTAAAATGAAAAATGAGGTTGGACATGATTTGTACGCTTTTTGGGGCGATCAAATTACCGATCATCTGAACAAAGATTTGAAAAAGGTAAAATCGGATGTCATTGTCAATCTGGCTTCCAATGAATATTATAATGCAGTCAAACCAAAAAATCTAAAAGGAGATGTTTATGTATCCAATTTCAAGGAAAATAGAAATGGGGTGTATAAGTTCATTTCTTTTTCAGCTAAAAAAGCACGTGGATTTATGGCGCAATACATTATTAAAAATAAGTTGACCGATCCTGAAGACATGAAGTCATTTGATATGGAGAATTATAAATTCAATCCTAAACTATCTTCTGAAAAGAATTTTATTTTTACTAGATAAAATTCCTTAAATGCCAATTGCCAAATTCCTCGTATCTCTTTTAGTCACCATTGGATTGTGTTTTGTACTGAGCATGTCCTTCAAAGGTGGTAAAGGAAACAGCCTCCCTCCCATCGGAAAACTATTAAGTCCTTTCCATGGGTTTTGGCAAAATGCAAATGCAGTCAATAACCACGTAAATCAAACCATCGAATTTCAGGACATCCAAAAAGGAGTCACCATCAAGTATGATGATCGAATGGTTCCTCATATTTTTGCAAAAAGTAAATCAGAAGCCATATTCGCTCAAGGATTTGTGACTGCAAAGGATCGATTGTGGCAGATGGATATTTCCACACGAGCTGTCAGTGGAAGGTTGGCAGAAATAATGGGTCCCAAAATGTTGGAGCGAGATCAATTGCAAAGAAGAAAAGGGATGTACTTTGCCGCAAAAAATGCAATTGAAGGTTGGAAAAGATCTCCTGAAAATTTCAAACTTTTACAAACCTATGCAGCCGGTGTCAATGCCTACATAGAATCCCTATCCCCTTCTCAATATCCATTAGAGTACAAATTGTTAGATTATCAGCCTGAATATTGGACACCGTTAAAGACGGCTTTTTTTATCAAGGCAATGGCGGCATCCTTATGTGCACGTGAAGCGGATCTTGAAAACACCAATGCGCTCGAAATTTTTGGGAAAGAAACTTTTGATTTTTTATATCCACAACACAACTCAAAAGAGTCTCCAATTATTCCAACTTCAGTCGAGTACAATTTCAACACACCCAATACGATCGATGAAGGAGCACGTGATTCAGAATCAAGGATCGGGTGGATTCCTCATCAACCAATTCCAAAACCACCTCCATTTTTAGGCAGTAACAATTGGGCAGTAGCCGGTTCTAAGACAGCATCAGGCAATCCAATTTTAGCCAGCGATCCACACCTGCTTTTGAATCTTCCGTCTACCTGGTATGAAATCCAATTGCATTATCCTGATGTCAATACTTATGGGGTTTCACTTCCTGGTGTGCCGGGAGTCATCATTGGCTTCAATGAAAATATTGCTTGGGGAATTACCAATGTTGGTCATGATGTGATGGATTGGTATCGCATAGAATGGGCGGATGAAAATCGTCAACAATATATACTCGATGGTGAAAAAGTATCGGTCAAAAAAGTAGTTGAAAAAATCAAAGTTAAAGGATTGCCCGATGTGCAGGATACGGTGCTGTACACGGTTTGGGGTCCTGTGGTCTATACCGATCCAGCTCATCCTGAAGCGGATTTGGCCATGCGATGGCTTGCGCATGATGTCCCCAACAAAAAGGAAATGAATGTATTTGACAACCTCAATGCAGCTACTAATTTCGATGAGTATGCAACTGCTTTATCCAATTATGAGACACCTCCTCAAAACTTTGCGTTCGCTTGCAAAGACGGTACAATTGGTCTAAAAGTACAAGGGAAATTTCCATGGAAAAATGAAAATCAAGGGCTGTTTATCCAAGAAGGGAACACTCGAAAAAATGCGTGGAAAGGGTTTATTTCTTCTGATCAAAATCCGACAGTAAAAAATCCATCAAGAGGTTTTGTCTCTTCTGCCAATCAACGTTCGACGAGTAAAGATTACCCCTATTATTACAATGGCAATTTCGAACCTTATCGCGGACGAATTGTAAACAAAATGTTATCAGAAAAAGATAATTTGACCATTGAGGACATGAAAAAAATGCAGATGAGCAATTACAGTTTGAAAGCTGAAGAGTTTTTACCGATCTTTTACAAACATCTGGATCCATCCTCAATTTCAACTGAGGAACAATCTTTTCTAGATCTTTTGAAAAACTGGGACCATCATTTTGAAAGAGAGAGTGAAATGCCTGCTTTATTTTCTGAATGGTTGGATCAAATTTATAAAAACACATGGGATGAAGTTTATGCGCATGGAGATAACATCACTTACCCGAAATATTGGAGAATGATGGAATTAATGGAAGCGGATCCAAGAAATCAATTTTTTGACAATAAAGGTACAGATGCGATTGAAACGGCTGATGAAATCGTGACTCAATCTTTTCACACTGCTGTCGAAAATTTCAAAGACTTAAGAACCACAAATGGAGGTAACATCCCATTGTATAAATACAGAAAAAGTAGTGTTAGACATTTAGCGAATATTCCTGCTTTTTCTTTTGAAAATATGTTTGTAAGTGGAGATATCAAATCCCTAAATGCTATTGGAGAAAGAGCCGGTCCTTCTTGGCGGATGATTGTTGAACTGGGTGATGAAATTGAAGCCTACGGAGTTTATCCTGGTGGTCAATCCGGAAATCCTGGAAGTCCTTTTTATGCCAACATGATGGATGCATGGATTGAAGGAGACTATTATGAATTAGAATTTATGAAGCATGAGACCGATTCAGATAAGATCATAGAAACCTTAAAGCTCAACTAATGAAATTTTTAATTGGTATCGTAGCAACTATATTATTGGGGGGAATTTTTCAAACCTTCTTTCCCTTTTGGACATTAGCGGCAGCTGCCTTCATTGTAGGCATGTTTGTGGGTGGGAAAGGAATTCAAGCTTTTCTCTACGGCGCAATTGCTGGATTTCTGTTGTGGGGCGGCTATGCCTTAATGATCGACCTTGCAAATGAAGGTATCTTGTCCAATCGTTTTGGAAATTTATTACGTGGATTGGGACGACCTACTATTTTGTTATTTACAACATTGATTGGTGGGCTCTTAAGTGGTTTCGGTGCAATGACCGGTTCCTTTTTGTATCAGATTTTCAATAAAAACAAAATAGATGCTCCTCCCACGATCGATGAAGAAATTGAATATAAAGACTTTAAAAATCTTCGAAAGGAATGGGATGATCAAGACTTTGCATAAGGTTTAAATTTTTTCTCCCCTCCCACTTTCTTCCCAAAAATATTCCCTAATTTCAGCGTTCAAACTAACTATGAAAACTGATGAGTAAAACCCATATTTCTCTAATAACCAACCGACTCAATTTCCCAATAAATAAAGTAAAAAACACAGTTGCCCTGCTTCAAGATGGTGCGACTGTTCCGTTTATTGCTCGATACAGAAAAGAAGCGACGGGCTCCTTGGATGAAGTCGCAATCATGGATATTAAAAAGATGTTGGCCGAACTTGAAGCTTTGGACAAAAGAAAAGAAACGATACTAAAATCCATCGAAGAGCAAGATAAACTAACCCCTGAATTACGTCAACAAATTGAAGCTTGTTTTGACTTAACCGAATTGGAAGATATTTATCTCCCCTACAAACGGAAAAGAAAAACCAAAGCTTCTATTGCAAGAGAAAAAGGTCTAGAACCTTTGGCCAAACAAATATTTGACCAACGTAATCAATCTGTTGGGAAATATGCAACCTCATTCATCAATGACGAAGTCCCAACTATTGACGAAGCGCTTCAAGGTGCTAGAGATATTATCGCTGAATGGATAAATGAAGATTCGGAAGCAAGAACACTTTGTAGAAAGGTCTTTAAAGCCCACGCGATCATAACAACCAAATTGGTAAAAGGAAAAGAACAAGAAGGTGCAAAATACAAAGACTACTTTGATTACAAGGAGCCACTCAATAAATGTGTTAGTCATCGTATTTTAGCATTGCGTAGAGCAGAAGAGGAAGGCATTATTCGATTATCGATTGCACCAGATGAGGAGCAAACTATTTATCAATTAGGTCAACTTTTTTTAGATGGCAATGGCGCTGCCACCAACAATGTAAGAGCAGCATTGACAGATTCTTACAAACGACTACTCTCCCCTTCCATTGAAAATGAATTCAAAAATTCGTCAAAAGAAAAAGCAGATATTGAAGCAATCAATGTATTTGCCGAAAATCTAAAACAACTTTTAATGGCGGCTCCAATTGGAGAAAAAAGAGTGTTGGCATTGGACCCTGGATTCCGAACTGGTTGCAAAGTAGTCTGTTTGGATGAAAGCGGAGCCTTGCTTGGCAATACCACCATCTACCCGCATCCTCCACAATCCCAACAACATGAAGCCGTCGCTGTTATTAAGCAGCTTGTAAAGCAACATAAAATTCAAGCGATTGCTATTGGGAATGGAACAGCTGGTCGGGAGTCTAATGCATTTATTGCGAATATTCCTTTTGACAAGCCCGTTGAAACTTATATGGTCAATGAAAATGGGGCGTCGATTTATTCTGCTTCAGAGATTGCAAGAAGTGAATTCCCGGATCAAGATATTACGGTTCGTGGCGCTGTTTCAATTGGAAGAAGATTGATGGATCCATTGGCAGAACTAGTAAAAATTGATCCTAAATCAATTGGTGTGGGTCAATATCAACATGATGTACACCAAGGTAAATTGAAGGAAAGTTTGACGGGTGTTGTTGAAAGCGCTGTTAATTCAGTAGGTATCAATATTAATACAGCTAGCGAACATTTGTTGACGTACATTTCTGGTCTTGGCCCTGTCTTGGCAAACAATGTAATTACGTACCGGAGTGAAAATGGTCCATTCACTTCAATCACCCAAGTTAAAAAAGTAAAAAGAATGGGTGCTAAAGCTTTTGAACAATGCGCTGGATTTTTGAGAATTCGAGAAGCGAAAAATCCTTTAGACAATACTGCTGTTCATCCAGAAAGATATACATTGGTTAAAAAAATGGCTGCAGATCATAATTGCAAAGTAGTTGATTTGATTAAGGATATTGAAAAACGCAAAGCTATCAATTTAAAAAAGTATGTCAACGAAGAAGTCGGAATGCCTACCCTCACTGATATTATGAAAGAGTTGGAAAAACCGGGTTTGGATCCACGTGGTAAAGCAACTAGTTTTTCTTTTTCTAATGAATTGAAATCTTTTGATGATGTAAAAGAAGGAATGATTCTTCCAGGCATTATTAACAACATCACCAACTTTGGGGTCTTTGTTGATATTGGAATCAAAGAAAGTGGAATGGTGCATATTTCTCAATTGGCCAATCAATATGTTAGCAATCCTAACGAGGTAGTGAAGTTGACGCAACAAGTGCAGGTAAAAGTAATTGGGATTGACTATGATCGCAAACGAATACAGTTGTCTATGAAAGAAGTAGCCAATTAGCGAGACCATTTGACTCGGAGCGTTTTTAGTTTAATTTGACATTCGTTTGTACAAATTACGGATGCTTATTAATTAATTTTAGAGTTGTCGACTTATTTTCAACAATTATACATCTTTAATCCTCAAATCAAATAGGTGAAACTTAATTTTTCCTTACATTTAACTGGATTTAAGCAGATTCATGAAGGAAAGAACCCTCTTACTATTGCTCTCTTTTTTGTGCGTTCAACTACACTCACAAGTTCTGATTTATACAGAACCTGCTTTCCCGACCACCGATGATGACATTACTGTTTATTTTAACACCGCTTCTTGTCAGACAGAAAATAAAGAAGCATTCAGCAATGTCTATGCATACACCGGTGTAATAACAGATGAGTGCAATACAGATCAAGAGTGGAAATATATTGTTAATGATTGGAAAGGTTCGAAATCAAAACGTAAGATGGAAGCGCAAGGAGACCACCTATATACCTTGGCATTCAATATCAGGGATTTTTACCACCTACCAATGGCTGAAAATGTTTTATTGTTAGCCTTTGAATTTCGAGATACCAATAACAATCTGATTACATCTTCAAAAATGGGTAGTGATTTTTACATCCCCATCTATCAATCCAACATTCCAATTACAACTAGACTACTAAATCCAACAACAAATTTACAACCACTCACTGGAGAAGCTATTGAAATTTCGGGAATTGCATCAAAAGAAGCAGAATTAGCTTTTTATGATAATGGTCAATTAATTGCTTCAAGTTGTGGCACGAATCTTACCCATACAATCATTGCAGAAAGTGGTTATCATTTCATTGCATTGGTAGCTACCGATGAGGATGCTTCAGAACATCTGTCTTATTTTTCATACCATGTAGAAAAAAATATAGATACGGATTTGTCAGCTCATCAAACTGAATTTGAAAATAGTATTACAAGTTCTATAAATGAAAACTTAATTTTATCATCTCCAGAAAGTGAAGTAAGTTATAATATCACCCCAAATCCAAGTGATGGAGATCTTTCTGTTTATTATCAGACAAATAGTAATACGCCGATTGAATTAAATATTATAGATGTCAAAGGGAAACCAGTGTATAATGAGTTCATCACTTCATTTCCTGGCATTCATTCTAAATCGCTTGAAATGGATTTGGAAGCGGGTATTTATTTAGTCCAACTCAAGATGGAGGATAAAATCAACACTCAAAAATTAATCATTCAAAAATAACAATTCAATTGCTAAGTTACCATGAATAAATTTATTTTCAATTGCACCTTACTAATGATGGTTATTTGCTTGTCGTTTTCTTGCAAGACCACTCAAAAAGTAATCACTACAAAAACTTCTTCATTTGAAGTTGCACCAAATAAAGCGGTTCTTTTTTTGGATAGTCTTGATGCCAGGACTGCTATTATTTATGACACCCACGATAATTTCTTTGAAGATGTCACCGCTTTGGATATGGCTATTCAAGCGAAAGTAATGGATCATCAAAAAATGTCTCGTGATGAATTATCTCAGGTATATAAAACTTTCTTGCAAGATGATGTCACCAATTTCACGAGTGAGGAAAAAGTATTGTTGACAGAAATATTTAAAGAGATCTACACCTTCACATCCAAACTAAATAACAATATATTTCCAGAAAAACTAAAACTCATTAAGTCTCACGAACGACCTTACGGGACCGGGACTTTTTATACGCGTGAAAATTGTATTGTCATTCCATATGGTTCATTTAAAACGATGGACCGATCCTCGATGTTTAATGTGATGTTGCATGAGTTGTTTCATGTTTATTCGAGACTGAATAATGAAAAGCGATTGGCGATTTATGATTTAATTGGATTCAAACCTTATGATACCGAAGTTTTCAGGATGAAAGATTCATTAGCCAAAAGAGTCTTATTGAATCCGGATGGCGTGAAAAAATACTATATCACTTTGAAAATGGATGATGGACAGTCGAGAGATTTTATGCCGATCATCACTGCGAAATCTTGGAAGTACACACCAGCAAAGAAATTATTTTTTCAATATCTAAAATTCGATTTGTACGAAGTGCAACGATCAGGAGGAAGCGGTCCGGGATTAGGATGGGTCAAGGTTCTCTCCAATAGTGATGGTACCGCTGGCTTTGATGTCAATAGCGAACTACCTGATTTCTTCAGACAAATAAAAGACAACACCAATTATATCATTCATCCTGATGAGGTGATGGCCGATAACTTTATGATTTTGATTCAAGGCATGAAAGATCGGTCGGTTTATGATGGGTTGTCGGAAGCGGGGAAGCAATTGCAGGATGATTTGAAAGGGGTGATTATGGAGTAATTTTTTTTGTGAGTTGGAAATGGAAAATTCATTAAGAATGAGTTATGAGCTCATTCTTAATGAATTTTATGCGTCCAGCTATAATGGGATATGCAATCAGTCCCAAATATACCTTTCATCATATTCCATATTATAGGCATTCAAAAAAGAGACATATTCAACTTGAAAAGTTTTCTTTTCATGATGAGTTTTTTGATTCAAAATATATCTTGAAACAATATCAATCTTCTTAGGATTTACTGAAAAAATACCATAGCCTCTTTGCCAATAAAAGTTTCGATACTTAGTGCCTTTCGTTTTTACCCATTTTGAAGAGCCTTTTTTTACCGCTTCTAACAAATCCATTTGAGCGATTTTTCTACTTAACGTGCAAAGAATGTGGACGTGATTTCGATATCCTCCAACTTGAATTGGATTACATTCGAGTTCTTTGCAAATCCCTCCAATATATTCAAAGAGATTATCTTCTATTTGATCATCTATTAGATTGACTCTATGTTTTGTTGAAAAAATAATATGGACATATACTTTTGATAATGATAGCGGCATAGTATTGTTTTTTATTGTTTTTTTATTCACTTTCTGTATTTGCTTGCGCTCCTGTGGAGCTACTTTCGCGTTCATTTTAACTACTGGCGAAGCCACTAGTTTTTGCTTTTAGCCCGTTGGGCTCGACCTTAACCTCACACAAACAGCATCTCATTCATTACTGTTTTGCAAGTAGGAAACCCACTTGTATGATTCATTAGCCCTTTGGTGTGCTCTAAAACCTTAATGCTTTCAAACTATAAAAGTCTGCTATCAAGTGAGTTAGTTTTTAAAAGTTATAGCACTTTTTGTTGATTCAACACTTGATAGTGATTTAATCCAAAAGCTCCAAAGGAGCGGAAGCACTAAAAATGGGCAACGCCCATTTCAAAATAATTATACAGTATAGCTCCAAAGGAGCAAAAGCAATCCTTCAACCAGTCTAGCAAATCAAAGGCAAACTAACTTTACAAAAACCCAGTAAAAATATTGTGAAAATGTTCTGAGCGTCAAATATAAAACAAATTGTATTTAATTAAAAAATAAAAACACAATTATTTTTATAATAACATTCTATCTTTAACACAAATTAACTACATGCCTGACTCAAATCTAAAATCCAAACTAAACGACGCACTACTCCATCGTATCAATACCCAAATTGAAACGATTCAAAAATCCATTCAATCTATCCAAGACTCCAAAGAAAACGAAACAAAAAGTAGTGTAGGTGATAAATATGAAACCGGGCGCGCCATGTTACATTTGGAGCAGGATAAATTGGAGGCACAATTAAGTAATGGCTATTTTTCGAAAACCAAGTTGGAAACGCTGAAATCAATTGCTACTTTAGATAAAGTTGGTTCCGGGAGTTTGGTGTTTACTAATAAAAGTACTTATTATTTGGCGATTGGTATTGGGAAAGTTTTGTTAGAAAACGACACTTACTTAGTTGTTTCTCCTTCAGCACCTATTGGAAAATTATTGGTTGGAAAATCAGTTGGCGATAGCATCACATTTAATGGAAATCGAATTGAGATTTTAGATATTGTTTGATTGGACTTTTTCAAATTTTATTTACCTTATCTTACATTATGAATGATGATGAAATTTTAGATGATTTACCTTATGAGGAAAATGAGTTCTTGTCCGAAGAATTAATCAATACGGTCATTGCTTGTGCTAAGTATGCAAAATACTTTGTGTTAGTAGCAATTCTTTATGATGTTTTAAAATTTTTCCAACAAATGTATATGGTATCACAGCTTAGTAGTTTGAACTACTATACCTACCAATCGTTATTTACCACATTGATTTCATTTATTAGCATGTATTTCTTATGGCAATTTGCAAAAACAGCTGCATTACTAGACTATATGGGTGAGCGTGAATTTGTGAAAGCACTCCAATCGCTTAAACTTTATTTTATTGCTCATTTAGCGATTATGATTTTTTGGAAAATCGGCCAATATTTAGGTCCTATGATCGGTCAATTTTTATTGTTTTAAAAATTAAAGATATTCATGATAGCAGATATAAAACTTCAAACTACGACCATTGTAAAAATTGTAGGTGTCTTGTTATTTTTTAAAGTAATAGGCCTGCTTCAAACTTTTACACATACCCTTCGTTTTTACATGGATGCACCTGATTATTTTACATTTCGAAGCATTATCTATTTTGTTTGTATGATTATTCCTTTTATTTTCTTGATTCAGTTTTTTGCTCATCTTCGACATGCACATAAGGATCCAGTGCATTTTACCAGTAGAGAAAATGTTTTGATGTCTTTAAAAAATGCTTTTAATATTTTGAAGATCTATTTTATAGTGATGATGGGTACAAAGGTTGTTTATTTTTTGATGGATGTTTTTATGTTTTTTGTGCGATGAGGATTTGTAGTAAATGCTATGTCTGAATAAGGCATCACCCCACCATCGGCCACTCCCCATACTGCCCTTCCGCCTGCTCAATAATTTCTTTCAAAATTTTATCCAACTCCGAAAATGGAACAATTCCTCGCAACTCTTTTTTGACCGCCAAACGAATCGCAGCACGTGCATTTTCTTTTTTCGGAAAATTTGGGATGTGACAAAAGATTGATGATGCTACTGGTTAAAGATAGAAAAACTTATAATGTAAATGTTTAATTGATTGATTAAAATAAGATTGGCATTAACAAATAGCTACCTAAGAATACATAGTTGTTTAGAAGTTTTTAACAATAAAACTTCGTAAATTAGGTATATTAAAATTGACCACAACCCAATCAACATGTCTTTCTTTAAAAGTATTTTTAAACTAATCAGTGCGTTCTGTTTCATCATAGTTTTTATTCAGGTTATCGCTGTCTGCTATTTTTACAATTATCCTGAACATTTAGTTGATATTTTCAAACCTGCTCAGCCTACTGAAATAATAGATTATGATGAAAAGGACTTTTCCATTGATTTAATGTCCATTCGAAAAAATGAAAATAGAGTTCTCCGTGCTATCCCAGAATATGAAACTAGTGATTTTTCAAAAATTGAAATTGACTCAAAGCAAGGAATTGAATTTCGAAGAGCATCGGAGATAGTATCAATTGAATCCGGTAAACCTGTTCATTTAATAACCACCATTTCAGAAGACGCATTTCATGTACATCATAAAAAACATTCTCTTTCCGCATTGTACGAAAGGCTCAGTAATAAAGATTGTTTTTACAAAATGAAGGGAGCTGTCTTAAATTGTAGATATGTTCAATCATTAGTGCTAAACAAGCCAGCTAAAAAAGTAATCATGGAAAATGGGGTTGAGATAAATCTACCAGACGACCATGCTGTACCGCTTCAAAAACGAATACAATCCTTAGACTAGTGAAAAGTAGCATCTAAAGTCAGATTTCAGTTCCCTAAAAAGAGATTTCAGTTCCGACCTGTTGTAGAATCCAAAACGTGCAATTACATTTGAAGTATGATCGCGATTATTGGAGCTATCCTCGAAAATCCATAAAAGAGTAGAGTTTATTTTAAAATTCATTGTAATGAAAAAAATGACAATAGCATCAGCCAGTAGAATTTATAGTGCAACAAGTTCTAAATATGGCTACATCCCAAAAAAATCTTTTGCCGCAAGAGCGATGAGCGCTGCAACTCGCAATCGCCCGAGCAAATAATTTGATTAACCTTATTTTTTAACTTTAAAATTGATAATCATGATATTAGAATATGATCCAAACCAAGATGACTTGGACAATCGTTCAAACCAATTGAATGATAATAATGACGCTTATTGGCAATCACGCGGATACGATGATCGTCCAGATGATTGGGATGAAAGATAATTTTCATAATTAATGTTTTAATTAGAAATATTTTCACACTGCAGTGGTGTTCTTACCCCACTGCTTTTTCGTTTTAGTATTCACTCAATGAAAAATTTAATGATAACTTTTAGAAGTAATAATAGAGCTTTAGGCCGTGGAATCGGCAGAACCAATAACCGCGATAGCGGCTTCTTCCTATTTTATTTTTTGTAAACTTGAGATTGTGGAGCGTAATTATATGTTCTTAATGTAATGCCAAGGATGTCTGTGCTACTTAAATTCTTCACAGACAGAATGTCTGTGCTACATATAAAAATCTCCTACACTCTGGAGGCATAATCGAATGTAGGAGAAAAACATACTATGAGAAAACTACACAGCACAAAGATAAGAGAATAACATCATATAGTAAATAGCTATATACGTATTGGTTCCAAATTATAATGCATTGGCTTTAAAGAGTAAGTCAACGGTATTGAGGATGAGGAATTTAGATGCTGAAAATACTGGATTTTTTTTCACAAAGGGATATCTCCCTTTGCAGGAAATTATACAAATTGTAGTCTATAATTACGGTTATCTTTGAGACTACAATTTGTATTATATCATCCCTTTGGGATTTTGATTCAGATTTCCATACTTAACTTATGGGCAGAAAAAAATCCTACACCCCAGATGATGAGCAAAGTGACGTTCTGATTCCAGCAGAACCAAATGTCCCAGAGGACAGTTGACGTAGCGAACTGCGATAGCAGCTTAGACTATTTTTGAGATAGCAGCCTAGGCTATTTTTACTTAAACTCTATACTTGACTTATGGGCAAAAAAAAATCCTACACCCCAGATGATGAGCAAAGTGACGTTCTGATTCCAGCAGAACCAAATGTCCCAGAGGACAGTTGACGTAGCGAACTGCGATAGCAGCTTAGACTATTTTTGAGATAGCAG
>CALFWW010000097.1 GCA_937928575.1 uncultured Saprospiraceae bacterium
AATAACCTGTTGTAAAACATGAAAATGGATTTTGAAGCGGGAGGGTGATTCTATATGTTTGAGGGACGAGTTTATACAAATAATACTCTATAATTGGGGATATCTATGAGAAAATTTTACTGATCTCTGCGTTGGAAAGCCCTGTCTGCTTGGCGCAGTCAGGCAGCCTCGCCGTAACTAAGGCTATGTCTGCGTTTTCCGCCTTAATCTCAATAAAATTTTCCTCCATACAATAACCGCACTTATAGAGTACAATTTGTATTATAGAATCTAGCATTTTTGTTTCTTTTTTTGCAATTGAAAAAAGAAAAAGAATCAGATTCTTCCGAAATCAAAACTGAAAAGAAAGAAATAGATAATTATTTGATTAGTCTTATATCGAGTATTAATTCTAAGAAAGTACTATCACCAACTCACCAATTCTCCTAAAAAAAACCCTACCTTGAGACCTGACAAACATGCAATGTAATTGATACTGATTTTCATCAAAATTATTTTCTGGATAAGCCTTTTTTGCATCTTGCATACTTATCTTTTTTACCCAATTATTCTAAGAATATTGGGCCAAGGAAAAATGGGAAATCAACAATTCTATGAGCATCCAGAAGAGTGGCCAGATGTTTCAGTGATCATGTCTTTATACAACGAAGAAAAAGTTATTCAGGAAAAACTCGAAAGACTTTTAGCGCTAGATTATCCTTCCGATAAAATCAAAATGTATATTGGTTCAGACTGTTCATCGGATCGGACCAATGAAATTGTCGCTTCATTTGCAGCAAAAGAAGATCGTATTCATTTTTTTCCATTCAAAGAAAGAAGAGGAAAACCTGGTGTTGTCAATGACATTGCGGATGCGGCATTGGCAGAAAGAGGAAACAGAGATGATCATATTTTTTTAGTCACGGATGCCAATGTGATGCCTGAGCCTTTCACCCTTAAGAAGCTAATTCGTCATTTCAAAAATGAGTCCATCACATTAGTGGATTCAAACATGGTCAATATCGGAATGAAAGCGGAAGGAATTTCCAAATCTGAAAAACAATATGTTTCCAATGAGGTGCAGATGAAAAATTGGGAAGGGAAAATTTGGCAAAAAATGATTGGACCCTTTGGTGGATTTTATGTGATTCGTTCCAGTTATTTCTCCAAAGTTCCACCAAGATATTTAGTAGACGATTTTTATATCACCATGCGGTTATTTGAAAAAAATGGAAACGCGATCAATGATTTGGAGGCGATTTGCTACGAAGCGGTATCGCATGATATGACTGAGGAGTATAAAAGGAAAGCCAGAATTTCGGCCGGCAATTTTCAAAATTTGAAGACATTCAAAGGACTTTTGTGGCCTTTTTGGAGTGGTTTGGGTTTCGCTTTTTTATCTCACAAAGTCTTGCGTTGGTATGGTCCGTTTTTTTTAATTTTACTGATAATTACTGGAATTGTATTAGCGATATATAGTTCATCATTTTATGTGTTATTAATTGGATTAATCGGATTGCTATTGATAGGAATTCCGATTTTAGATTCCATCCTAAAAGCGCTAAACATCAACATTTTCTTATTTAGGAGTGTTACTTACTTTAATATGATGAACGTCGCCTTATTTCAAGGATTTATTAATTATCTTAAAGGTATAACAACAAACGTATGGCAACCACCGAAGCGAAATTAATGAAGAATGTAGACACCATAGAAGATGCTATTGAAGCAATTCGTCGTGGAGAAGTAGTCATCGTAATGGATGATGAAGATCGAGAAAATGAAGGCGACTTCATCTGTGCAGCAGAATGCATCACACCAGAGATCGTCAATTTCATGGCGAGATATGGACGCGGTTTGATTTGTACGCCGATTGAAGCATCTCGTGCCGATGAATTGGGATTAGAATTGATGGTCAATAGCAACACTGCATTGCATGAGACTGCTTTTACCATCAGCATTGATTTAATCGGAGATGGATGTACGACCGGCATTTCTGCACATGATCGTTTTAAGTGCATTAAAGCATTGACCAATCCGGATATGAAAGCGGGTGATTTTGGAAAACCAGGTCATATCTTTCCGCTGCGTGCAAAGCCAGGTGGGGTGCTCAAAAGAACGGGACATACAGAAGCGGCTGTTGATTTGGCTAGAATGGCTGGAAAATATCCTGCTGGTGTACTAGTTGAAATTTTGAATGAAGATGGCAGTATGGCAAGAATGCCTGAATTGCAAGTGATTGCTAAGGAACATAATTTGAAATTGATCACGATTAAAGATTTGGTTGCTTTTCGAATGAAGACGGAGCGAATTGTTGAAAAAGAATATGAAGCTGATCTGGAAACAGCATATGGTGATTTTAAAATTACTGCCTTTCGTCAAACCACTTCTAATGAAGTTCATTTCGCCATTCAAAAAGGAGAGTGGACAGAAGATGAAAATGTCTTGGTTCGTGTACACTCTTCTTCTGAGACTGGTGATATTTTGGGAAGTTTATTTGATGGTTACGGCAGTATTCTCCAAAAATCAATGGAACTGATTGCGCAAGAAGGAAAAGGATTGTTATTATACATGATGCATCAAGGGACGAGTGAAAATGTGTTGGAAAGACTGAAAGCACGATTCCAAAAATCCGAAAAAGAGAATGAGCAAAAGAAAAGAAGTTATGGAGTAGGGGCTCAGATTTTACGAGAAATGAATGTTAAGAAAATACGATTGATTACCAATTCTGACAGAAAACGAATCGGTATTGGAGGCTATGGTTTGGAAATCGTAGAGACGGTCAAAGTCAATCTTTAATGCGATACGAACGGAAATATAAAGTCGACAATATTGCTTTAGCGGTTGTTTTACAGACTTTAAAACTGCATCCTTCTTCTTTCCGAAAAATTCATCCGGATCGTCGTGTCAATAATATTTACTTTGACACACCAGATTTAAATACCTATCAGGATAATGTAGATGGGGTCGCAGATCGTAAAAAATATCGAGTCCGTTGGTACAATACAGTGCCTACAGATATTTCCAATCCGAAATTTGAAATAAAAATCAAATCCAATCAGTTAGGAGATAAAAAAACATTTCCTGTTCTGCCTTTCCGAATTAATCAAACAAAAGATTTACAAAATGAAGTAATTGGTTTGATGAATAATTGTTTGGCTCTTTCTCCGACATTATTCAATACCTATCAACGTTCCTATTTCGGTACTTCGAATGGGAAGTTTAGAATTACCATTGACCGGGATTTATGCTATCATTCGATGTTGAATGCACAGGCGTTTTCTCGCTTTTCGAGAAAGGACAATAGTGTTGTTATTGAATTGAAGTATAATGAAGAATGGGATGAGGAAGCGCAGTTTGTGATGCAACATTTAGGATTTCGGCAGACGAAGAGTAGTAAGTATGTGAGTGGGATGTTGATTGCTACTTCATGATTTTCAAAACATAAGTTTTTTCTTTCTGACGTGTTTTACCACATAGACCACAGTAGAAAAATAGAAAAACATAGAGGTGCGCGAAATTCTATGTGTCTCTATGTCTCTATGTCTCTATTGTGTTCTATGTGTTAAAAAAAACGCGTTCTATACGTTAAAAAACGTGCTCTATTTGTTGTGAAACATGTGCTATGTGTTATCCTTCATAATGATCATCCCAATTTTTAACATCCGGGTCACCCAATTTTCCAACACTCTTGCCAACCAACAATGCGACCGTCGCATCGCCCGTTACATTCACAACCGTACGACACATATCAAGCGGACGATCTACCGCAAAGATGAGTGCCAAACCAGCTTCAGGAACCCCGATCGCACCTAAAACAATTACCAGCATGACCATTCCAGCTCCAGGTACTGCGGCGGAACCAATGGAAGCGAGGGTCGCTGTCAGTACGATTGTTAATTGTTGATACATTGTTAGATCCATACCGAAAGCTTGGGCGATAAAAACTGCTGCGACTGCTTGGTACAAACTAGTTCCATCCATATTGACAGTGGCACCAATTGGTAAAACAAATGAAGTCACCTCTTTATCCACTCCTAAATGTTCTTCAACCCGCTCCATCGTAA
Organism: uncultured Saprospiraceae bacterium; assembly: GCA_937928575.1. Taxonomy (GTDB): domain Bacteria; phylum Bacteroidota; class Bacteroidia; order Chitinophagales; family Saprospiraceae; genus CALDGQ01. The sequence goes on from CALFWW010000097.1 coordinate 4,047, forward strand.
CGGGTAAAGTAGCAGCACTTGAACTTGTAGAGAATGCCAACAGTTGAGCAGGAGCAATACCTTTGAAAAAAGAAGCATAACTTCGACCTGTAAATAAAACGACTAAAGTAGGGTAGAACGCGAAAATCAATAATCCCAAACCAGCAACAACGCAAAGTGAATACCAGATTAATGCTTTGAATAAATCAGCACTTGGTGATTCCACAATCAATGCAGCTAACAACGCAAATACACCATAAGGAGCAGCCAGCATTATTAGATCTACCAGTTTCAAGATCACATCATTTAAACTATCGAAAAATTGTTTGACAGGTCGTGCTTTCTCTTCTGGAATTAAAATTAAACCAATCCCGAAAAAGATAACAAAGAAAATAACTTGCAACATATTCCCGTTTCCAGAAGCGGCTTTGAAAATATTGTCAGGGACCATATCCACTAAAGGTTGCAAAGGACCCGTACCTTTTTGTTTATCTGCTGCACTTTTTTTGGCACTTGCTTGTTCGGCAAATCCATCTAATAATTCTGTCCGTGTTTGTTCTGTTATGGATTTACCTGGCTGTAATAAATTAACGACCAACAAACCTAAACTAACGGCTATGACGGTTGTGGTCAGATAAATTCCCAATGTTCGACCACCCATTTTGGAGAGACTAGAAATATCTTTTAAATCAGAAACTCCTTTAATCAATGAGGCAATGATGAGGGGAATCGCAATCAACTTCAACATGTTGACAAAAATTTTCCCAAAAGGTTTTATCCAGTTTTTGGTAAAGGAACTATCCGGCTTTACTTCCACCACCTGAACACCTGGTTTGACGAGACTTTTAAAGCTATACTTATTGTGATCTACATTTTTAATAAAATCAAACGTGACAGCAGTTGCACCGACTTGCTGAATTCCATAACCATTAAATTGTTGATTGGGATTATTGGTCAGTAAATAAGAGAGGGTATCCGTACGTTTGGTTTGAAGATTTTTGACAGAGAAAAGAAGCGTGTCATTTACAGCGGTCATTTTTTCATTGGGTTGATATGCTGCTGTCCCGACTGTGTTTTCATACCCGATTTTGTTGGCTCCAATTCCCCAAAGGACACCAAGTGCCATTCCAATTAAAATCTGCCAATGCAATGCAAGCTTTCTCATTTGAGTTGGTTTTTTGTTTTAGAGAAGCAATTTAGCAAATTTTTTTTAGTGATTAACGTGCTGAGTTGCTTCTCCTCATATTAAATCTTAGGAGAAGCCACTTTAAACTTTAAACTTTACACTAAAAAACTCCTCAAAGCTCTCGTCATTTCCCGCTTACCCGGAGGACCCGGAATTCCTTCCACTTCAAAACCAACCGATTTCATATTCCTTTTCACTTGTCCTTTTGCGCAGTAGGTGGTCAATACACCTCCGTCATTTAGACAATTATACATTTTTTGAAAAATTGGAGTTTCCCATAATTCAGGTTGAGATTCTGGAGCGAAAGCATCGAAGAAGATGAGGTCAAATTTGTCAGTCGTTTCAAAAGACTCTAAAGATTGCTTGACTTTTTTTAATTCAAAATTGGGTGCAAGTTGTTGGAAATTTCCCCATTCACAGCTGTGTATTGCTTGAAATAATTTTGAGTCAGCTTGTTTTAATTGCTCATGATAATTTAATTGTTCAATTATTTTGTTAGAAATAGGGCTTGTTTCCAGCGAAGTGTAATTAATGTTGTAATCTGTTGAAGGAGATATGCTTTCCAGTAATGACAGGTACACATTCAACCCAGTTCCTAACCCTACTTCTAAAATTGATAACGTGGAGGCTTGAGATTTATCTCGAATTTGGTCAACTCTGTATCTCAATCCCGCTTCAATAAACACATGTATCGATTCTTGAATTGCACCATATTTGGAATGATACGTGACGCCAAATTTTTCGGATAATAATGTATGTGATCCATCTTGTGTAGTTTGAACTTCGTTTCCCATTATATGTAATAGTATTTGCTTTTACTCAGACGTAATTTTCTTATAATGTAAAATTTGTTTTTTTAATTTGAGGTTTAAAGGTAAAGAAAAGATTTGGATGAAAAAGCCTATTCGTTTCGTAAGCGTTTGGGGATTGAGAAACGTAATGGTTTAAGGGATGTGCGAATCTGTAAGTCCGGAGATAGGTGGACAAAAACCCCAAAGCCAGGGCTGATAAGTTTTAGCTCCAACGGAGCAAAAAGCACTATAAATGGGCAACGCCCATTTATTATAGGCGTCCTGTAGGTTAGCTCCAAAGGTGCGGAATCATTTTAAAATTCAATCTGCTCACGCATACGGTCAACATTGATGTTCATGATTGCCGATGGGCAAAAGTTGATTTCAATAGAACGGTAGGTTGGATTTTAGAAACGTACCTAAATTTCAATTAGCTCAATATTTCTCAAAGTGTATACCTCTCGGAAAGCTGTTTTGATCATTCTTATTATGATTGATTGAAAGCTCTCTGAGAGGTATCACTATAAGAAAACAAAAGCAGGTTTGATGATATCAGTCCTGCTTTTTTATGGCTCTATGTTGATCAAAGTGGGTAAAAGCATAAATGGAACTGCTCTAGCATTTCGATATTTTTTGCAAGTTTGATTGCTTTAATTCAGTAAGAAAATAAACCAAGAAGTAGGATTTTGTAGCGGGGGGCCGGTCTATATGTTTGACATGAACTTTATCAAAAGTCCAAGAGGACATTTGATAAGATGAGAACCGCAAAGCGGCTTATTTGCTTTTTATAGACCTAGGGCTTTTGTTTCTTTTGGGCTTTTATGCCTCTGGGCATAAGCTGGCACGAAAAGAAAAAGAAAGAGACTGCTTGAAAAATGAATTTAGTAATAATGGTGCGGATAATTATTCAAGTCGAACTGAAAAAGATATTTTTTGACTAATTTGATTCTCCACCCACTCTATTCAACATAGAAACTTAATTTATTACCCACTGCTTTTAACATAGAGCCTTTTTTATTTTGTGAATAGCTCCAACGGAGCACAATAAATGTTCCCACAGCTCCAAAGGAGCAAAACCAAAATCTTACAACTGCACATGCAAATGATCATCATGTTGCATAAGTTGAAAAACCTACCCAGTTGCAATCATAAAATTGCTTGTCATCCTGAGCTTTGGCTTTGCCAAGATGCCGAAGGATCAAGCAATTTCTCGGGTTTCCAATTTCGACCTTGTGGAGAAATCTAATTACTCCATTGAAGTTCGGGTAAGTTTTACCTTTTCATTCAATTAAGGGCTATTATTTTCTCCCATAATAAATAGTTGAAACTGTTAGTTGTTTAAATTTAAGAATCTTCAAAAGCTTCTCAAGCAGCTTTCGAAAATTTATCCTTTGTATTTTTCATTGCTTTTCTATTTAATGGATGATTAGTTTGCCACCATATTGTTGATGGTTTTGATCCAGAATTTGGAAAAAGTAAACACCTTTTGGTAAATCATTTGCATCCAATCTAAATTGATCACCCGACACTTTGATTGCTTGTATTAATTGTCCCGCTGAGTTCAAGAGTTTGAATTGTCCATCTTGAATTTTATTTTTCAATTCAAAAATGGCGTAATCCGAAACTGGATTTGGGTAGACCGTAAGTTGATTACCAATAAGATCTCCGTCTACCTCATCAATTGAAACAATTTCGATGAAGTTTTCTTCAACTGTATGTAAAGTTGTATTGGTGATAACCACAGGATTTGCATCAAAATAAATTCCCGTTGAATTGTTGATTTGTGTTCCTAATGGGATATTTTCTATGTGAGAAACTTTAAATTTTATAAACCCATGAGATAAAACTTCATTTACAGTGCTGTCTGGAAGCATAATGTTATTGAATGTAAAAACCAAAATGTTATTGTCTTCTATTGAGAATTCATAAGGATGACTTGATGCACCCAGTCGAATACTTGCTACATCCAACCAAGGTGATAGATGGTCCTTCAATACCACATTAAATGCAGTATCGGTACCTGTATTTTGGAAGCGAATTCTGTAATCAATGTCTGTCCCCGGGCGTATATAATTGTCTTCACCATACCCCATTGGAATGCCCAATTTGTCATTAGGATCATAGGAAGAAATATTTTGAATGCAATCAATATCAATGTAATTATCACCATCATTTAATTCAAATAGGTTGAAGAAATTGAGACTAAAAGGTGCATCACCACATCCTTCAATAACCGCTGAAGGCATGCTATTTCCAGGATGACCGGCTGTTTGATTGGTCTCTATTCTAAAGGTGCCTCCTGTAGTTGGTAGCGTGATAGATGTACTTTCACCGCTGGCTAATGTAAAGTTACCTTGAAGCATCATAATTTGATCTTCGACAATTAAATAATTACCTGGTTCGGACATGTCACCATTCCCAACATTTGTGATAATGAATGTGATGGAATCTCCTTGGCAGATACCTTCTACTTCAATACTCGAACCATCCCAATTGGCGAAATCACCACATAGACTATCCGGATAAATATGTGCTTCGGTACAGTGTGTGAAGTCACGATATTCTTCTTCACAACCTAAGGCTACATTTATAACAAAAGAGTTACATTCATTGACACCTACATCACCCAAGTTGAATGTATAGATGTTTCCATTTTGATTGGCAATTGGAATTGAGGAACTAATGATACTCAAATATTCATCTAAATCAATTTCAACATAAGCATCTTCTGCCACAACAGTACCGCGATTGCAATAGGAAATAGTGTAGTAATTATCGTCAGAGCACCAACGTATAAATGGGGTTCCAACATCAACAGTCATATACGGGCATTCATGTTCTACTCCGATCGCCAAGTCTACATATATGGAATCTCCTTGGTTGCTAACTTCGGCCATTGCTGGTTCTTCACATGCCATCCAGTAATAGGTGGGATAAGTGACCGTAACATTGTATGCACCACTGTCTACTTGAATGAGAAAATTGCCATCCGAATCTGAGTAGGTAGAGTAGATTTGATCGGAACCTTCAATCGTAACTATCCAATTTTCCAGGTTTAATTCACTAGGTGATTTCAAACAATCTGCATCCATGTCATGAAAAACATTACCACCAAGAAAGCGATTACTAGTTAATCCATCTCCATCAGCTTTGGCTAAATATATTCTAGTATCCGTCAAAACATCATCGTATCCGCACAAAATATAACCACCGTCGTTGGCAATTTTTAGCGTGTTGACAAAAGTATTGGTTTGGATAATTGGCGTTCCATATTCTGTTCTCCAAATGAATTCTCCAGTATCATCTATTTTCAATAAATAGCCTCTAAATCCTTCATTGTTAAACGTTGCTCTTTCCGTTCCTGCAATAAGTAAACTTCCATCGATATTTGTTGCGATGTCAGTTATATCTTCAGTATGACCTGCTTTTGAATGCGTCTTGTTAAATAACACTTGACTTCCGTCTGCACTTAATTTTATGACAATGATATCTGTACCTTCGACCAGCCAAGGCATGGGGCCTGTATCTGAAGTGTTTAATCCATAGGTGATATTTCCAGCTACTACAATATTTTGGTCTTCGGTCTCTACCAATGCTCCAAAAGAAGAGTATTCTTCATTATAAATGTAAGTCCATAGATTGTCTCCTTGTGCATCAATTTTAACAACTTTAGAAGCTCCGGCATTTCCATTAAATGATTCTGATCCGGTGTACACGTAGTTTCCATCAGTAGTTGCGATAATGCTTTTAAGATCGCTAACATCAAAAATATTTTTGTGCCATTCTTCAACCCCGTCTGCATCCATCTTTACAATTAAACTTCCATAATTACCTATGCCAAGCAAATTGTCTTCTCCTCTGTATCCCGCAACCAAGAAACCATCATCACTAGTGGTAATTATTTTATTAAATTTTTCCACCCACGTGTCCATTATGTTTTCACTATACAACTTTTGCCAAATCAAGTTCCCATCACTATCTACTTTCATGATAAAGGCAGTACCATTCCCGAAAGAGAGTGGTGATTCTTCATAACCTCCAACAATAACAAAAGAACCATCGTCCAAGCGAACAAAACTATTCGCGATTTCATTTCCATCCATTCCTGGAATACTCAACTTATATTGAAAATTGCCGTCCAGATCTGTAAAAACAATTTGAGTAACGTCTTGGTCATTTTCAATACTAGAAGCAGATAATGTGAATAGACCTTCTGGTGTTTCAATGACATCTTTCGCAGCCATCTCTACTTCATCATTGAACATAAATTCCCATCCTTGACCTGCTAATTGAAAAGTACAAACGAAGAGACAACATAGAACTATCAGCGTTTTTGGAAACTGCTGGGTTGACAAATTGCTTTTAAGATTTTTCATCATTTCTGTTTTTGTTTTAAACATAATATAGACTGCTAGTACAAAAATGCGTTAGTATCGGACATTTTACAATTACATTTATCATTCATAATAGGATTTAGATATTCAATTTATTTTGATAAATAATTGTATATCAGTAAATTGTATTGATTTAGAATAGAATTAAATTAATACAAATTGCAAAATACAAGACTGATAAATATCCTCAAATTGCTTTCTACTGCAGAATTAAGCAGGCTGGATGACTTTGTGAATTCCCCTGTACATAATAAACATAAGGAAGTTATGAGACTATTCGCTTACCTCAAAAAGCATTTAAATGGAAAGCGCGCGCAATTGTCAAAGGAAAATGTATTTCAGCATTTATATGGCAAAATTCCATTAGATTCACAGCAACTAAATCTTGTAAATTCTTATTTGACAAAAGTGGTTGAAGAATTTTTAGCTTGGACCGAATGGAGTGAAAACAAAAACAAGGAGTCAATAACCCTTTTAAAAACATACAACAAACGAAAAGCAGTTCAACATTTTAATCGCGTATTTTCTGGAATTCTAAAAAAAGAGGAAAAGAGCTTTATCCGTAACTCAGACTATTATCAAAGGCAATATGATATTCAATTTCAATTATTTACATTTTCAGAATTACAAGGTCGGAAAAAGGAAGTGAATCTACCGGCAGTCTCCGAAAACTTAGATATATATTATTGCATTGAAAGATTGCGAGTCGCTTGTTTTCAATTAAGTCAACAAGCTATTTACAAACAATCCTATGAGGTGGGTATGTTGGAGGAAGTCGTAAGTTTTGTTTCAAAAAATGAATTGCATCTAATTCCTGCTATTGGAATTTATTATTATGGATATTTATCATTGGCCAATCCTGATCAAGAAGTACATTTTGAGCAACTAAAACGACTTATCAAAAAAGAAGAACAACGTTTCGAAATTTCTGACCTCAAGGAGATTTACCTGATGGCGATCAACTATTGTATTCGTCGTATTAATTCAAATGATGTTCGCTACTTATCAGAAGTCTTTGATTTGTATCAATCGGGTTTGGATAATAAAGTATTTTTGGAAAACAATATTTTATCTCGTTGGACTTATAATAACATCATAATTGCAGGTTTGAAATTAGAGGCATTTGATTGGGTGGAGAAATTCATCTACGATTATAAAACTTATTTGCAAACGCAACATCAAGAAAGCAGTTTTAGTTTTAATTTGGCTAAATTCTATTTCGAAAAAGGAGACTATCAAGCCGCCATGCCGTTGTTAATGAAAATGGAGTATGACGACTTCTTTCATAATATGGTTGCCAAAAGAACACTCGCCAAAATCTATTTTGAGTTAAAAGAATTAGATGCTTTAGAAAATCTACTAAACAGTATGAAAGTCTATATTCAACGTCAACGAATCATCGGATATCATAAAGAAAATTACAGAAATATTTTGCGATTCATGAAGAAGTTGATGTATTTGAATTTCGGTGATGCGGATAAGATAAATGAATTAAAAGAGCGGATTCGTTCTACGAAAGTGTTGACAGAGAAGAATTGGTTTTTGGCGAAGTTGGGGCGGGATTAACCGTTCAAAATACTAATAACTAATCACTGGTCACTAATTTCTTACGCTGCCGATAACAAACACAATCTTTTATATTAGGAAAATCAATCAATTTCGGATGTTCAAAATCACCAACTCTTTTCATTCCAATTTTTTTCATGACGTTGATAGATGGGATATTGACATGGGAAGCAATGGAAATAATAGTTGGTAATTCTAGTGTTTCAAATGCATATTGGAGGCAAGCTTTTGCACCTTCTGTAGCATATCCGTTTCCCCAAAATTCTTTTGCCAATCGCCAACCGATATCTGGAGCTGGTGTAAAATCGGATTCAAAAGTGGAGTAGCCAATGCCAATAAAGCCGATAAATTGTCCATCTTCCAATCGTTCTGCCAGGAAAAAACAGTGGCCTTTTTCATCGAATAATCCTTTCATTCTTTCGACAAATTTAGTGGTCTCTTCTAATGTTTGTATAGCAGGAAAAAATTCCATTACTACTGGATCTGCATTGAGTGCCGCCATTTTGGGAATGTCAGTAGCTATCCAATTGCGGAAACCAAGTCGGGCAGAAGTGAATAAATAGGGTGGATTCATGAGCAAGAAAATTATATGTAAAGAAAGGAAAAGTTAAGCATAAAATAATCGCTTGATTCTTTCTTAATGTCATTCAACTCATTTAATTTAAAGTTTAGATTGAATGCATGAACTAAAAAATCATTTTCATTGCCAGCAGAAATAATATTGATGGTTCTTCTCATAAAACCAGTACTCACACTGATTGGTTTGCTTTGTTTGGCGACTATTTTTGGTGTCATTTTTTTTATCTACATCGGTATCCAAAAAAAGAAAGCGGAGAAATACCGAACGACTACGAATGATGGGCGGATGGTCGCATATGTAGAAGAGTGTGAAGAGCAAATTAAACAAAATAAATCCGAGGTTGATAAAATTAATAAAGACATTGCAGAGCTGAAAGCAACATTAAATACACAATTTGAAATAGCTCCGGAAAAGAAAATTGAAAGTGAAAAATTAATTGCGGATTTTGAAAATGAAGTCAAGTTGCGCGAAGCTAAAATCGAATTTTTTAAAACTTGCAAAGAGAAGTTAAACACGTTGTTATACAACCACAAATTGTCCAAAACCCTCGCGGATAAAAAAGAGGAATTGGAAAAATTAAAAGAACAACACTTTGAAGATATCGCACCTATGGAAGCCCTCGCTTCTGATATCGAACATGATAAAATGTACTTGGAATCTATTGAGGATTTAAAATTCCGAATTGAGTCGAGTAAATCTGCGGATTCTGCTTTGGAGTTGAGGAGCGAGTTGATTCAGATGACTCGGGAGTTGAAGAAGCTTTGAGCTTCGCTCAAATTAAAAATGTAAAATAAAAATAGGACCTCTGGTGGGAGTGCGTTGAGTGCGTTGAGTGCGTGGTAACCCATCCCTGTATCAACTAAGTTGAACCCTTTTTCGAAAATTATTTCGAAAAAGGGAAGGGGAGCGCGTGAGGATGGGAGTGCGTGGAGTACGTGTAATGTGTGTGATATGGGCGTTATGTAACGGTAAATTTACACTGTTAGGTTAAAAACATCACCCGCAAATCCACGAATGAGGTCTAATTTGTATTTTTCAATTTTTCAATTGAGTTAGTCTCGCAAATCAGGTCTAATTTATATTTTTCAATTTTTCATTTTCAATTTAAAAAGCCTATGGCTTTTTACGATACTCCTCCCATTTCATCACATTATACTGCTCTTCACCCGTAAATTTCAATTCTTTTAACAAGTCTTTTCCGTCTTTATATCCAGGAGAAATTAAAATCCGGTGCATCTTCTCATCCATGTAAACGATAGAAGGGTAGGACATCTTACCTTCCAATAACGAGTACGCCAAAGTATGAACGCCACGTTTTCCTGCATCCGACATGAATTCAAATTTATGACCATTAAATAGGACCTCTTCTTTCATTTCTGCATCCAATTTTACTGCATAAAAATGTTTACTCAAATAAGCTGCAACTTTCGGATCGACAAAACTTGTTTTATCCATTTTTTTGCACCAGCCACACCAAGGCGTATAGATGTCAATCATCATTTTTTTAGGATTCTTTTTACTGAGCTCAACGGCTTCTTCAAAAGTGTACCATTTCACTTCTTTAGCTATCGGTGTTTCAACAGAATTCAAAGTAAATGAGGAACAGATAAACAATAGGGCAGCAAAAAGAGTTAGATTGATGATACGTGTCATGAGGAAAAGGATTAAATTGTTATACATACTTGCAAGATATGGAAAAATTAAAGAAAGTGGTAGTTGGTATTGCAGGAGCCAGTGGTTCCATTTACGCTAAAGTTTTGCTTGACAAGTTAAAACAACTTGAGAATCAAACAGAAGCGATTGGTGTCATCATGAGTGAAAATGCTAAGATCAATTGGGATTTGGAAATTAAAAATTCCAAAGTAGAAGAATATGGCTTTGATATCTATGCGAAAAATGATTTTAATGCCCCATTCGCTAGTGGTTCCGCCAAGTACGAGTCGATGATCATATGTCCCTGTTCAGCGGGTGTGATGGGTAGAGTAGCCACTGGAATTTCCAATGATTTGATGACCAGAGCCGCTGATGTAATCCTAAAAGAGCGACGAAAACTAATTCTGGTTTTAAGAGAAACGCCGCTCAGCCTAATCCACATCAACAATATGCAAACGATCACGCAAGCAGGTGGAATTGTTTGTCCTGCGATCCCATCCTTTTACGGAGTCGCCAACACCAAAGAAGCACTAGCAGCAACCGTTGTAGACAGAGTGTTGGATTTAGCTGGTTTTGAAGTAGAGACTTTTCGATGGGGGAGATGAAATAACTAATTTAAAATTTTAAAATAGTTAAAATTCAGAGTATTTCAATTTTTATTAGAATCATATTAAATTAATCTCTTGTCATTCTGAGTGAAATAATTGTTCCCAAAAACAATTATGCTGGCTGGAAATGACAATGAAATAGTAAAGTCCAAGTACGCTTGATTCTTCGACTCCATGCCAATTGAAAATTGTCTAATCTAGACGAGTACGAAGCCGATGCTCAGAATGACAAGCGTATATTGCATAATTCAGAATAATTTATAACACTATGAAGCCTATTTCAGTGACATTGCCCGCACACGCCAACTCTCCAAAAAAAAACCAAGACACAAAAGCATCTTGGTTTAAAAATCTATGGAATATTATGGAAAATTATTCTTGTAATTTATAGTAAGTGATCATATCTGCCACTTGCTTATCGATAAACTTTTCTGGCGCAATTTTGAAAAATAATTTATGCTCATCATAGTAATCGATTAATGCATTTTCGAGTGTTTTTAATGCTTTTTTACGTTTACCCATTGTGAATAGGCAGACTGCTTTGCAATAGAGGATATCACCTCCGCTACAGGTATTTTCAGCAAGCGTCAGTACTTCAAATGCTCTGTCCAGATTACCGATTTTCATTAAGAAACGTGCATGTTTTGCCCAGTAGAAACTATTTTCAGGAGCAGTGGCTGCTGCCTTGCCGTAATTGTAATTTGCTTTGTTGAATTTATACTCTTCCACATTGACATCACCCAATGCTGCGTAGTAATCTTCCCGCATCGTGTTTAATGAAATTGCTTTGTTATATAAGTAAGCAGCACTCGTGTAATCCGGTTCTAATTGGTAGCATTTACCCAACATGAAATAGGCTTCATCCATACCTCTTTCTGCTTTGATGAGCGCATAAAAAATGACTTTTGCTTTGTCATATTCTTTACGATAAAAATGGCATTTACCCAATTGGAATAAGGAATCATTGCTCAACGTAAATAATCCCTTCATTTTTTTAAGGGTATGAAATGCTAAGTCATACCTTTTTAATGCAATAGATAATTCTACATATTCCAAGTAAGCCAACTCAAAACGCTCATTTAATTCAAAGGCGAATTCAAAAGCTTCCAACGCTAATTCTACTTGATTTTCTCTTAAATAAGCGTTTCCGAGGTTGTACCAAAGTCTATATTTGTAAGCATCTTTTACTAGTAAGCGGTGGTAGAGTTTGCTTGCATTTTTATTGTTATTTGATAGTTCTGCTGCGGCTTGAATTTCTTCCAAAGCACGTGCATTATCGGGATTTAAAAGCAAAGCTTCTTTTAGGCAGAAATACTTTTGTTCATACTGAGTCTTAGATTCATGAACCTGACCTTTCGCCCAATAAACTTCACTCAATAATTCATCCTTCAGATTTTCGACTTGTTGCAAATTTGCAATGATTTCCAAAGCAACATCAAAACGCTTTAAACCAATATTGAGCTTTAAAAGCAGGACGCTGATTTCATCATTGATTGGAAAAAGTTTGGTCATTTCTTCCAAAGCTTCTTCAGCAAAAGTGAAAGAGAAATTATCTAGTTGCAGATTGATCATTCTTCTATGCATCACGTAAGACATCGGATATTCGCATAGTCCATCATAATTGCAAGCATAAGCACTCTCGTAATTATTAGTCTTGTCATAATAATCAATCATTCGAAGATATTCGTACTCCTTCATTCCTCCGAATTTGGAAGATTCAAGATTACTGTTGTACTGCTTGATCAACTCAGCAATACTGACGTTGGGTTGGGTAGAGTCGTTACGCATGGTTCATTAGTTTTTGATGGACTTTTTAGTTAACTCAGAGCGATGCTTCGTTCGCGTAATAAAATTAATCCAATTTGCTTTTAAAAATTTCTTTAGCTAAGAACTTTATCAGCTTTAATATAAAATAGAGTGAGGTGGAGAATGTATGATTTTCAATCCTCAAAAAACGGTTGTTTAATCCGATTTAAAAGTAGTCAAATATCTATCTGCACACAAAGCTTCCAATGCGGTTTTAGAAAACGGATTTTACTGATGAGAAAGTGGTCTGCCCTTCTTAATAGTTGTTCAATTAAAAATAGAAATATACAATTATTTCTTAATATCAACAACCCCTTTTTTTGCCTTTCTGAGATCTTTATTGACCGCAATACTCGCATTCAATTCAAAACCAACGAGAATGATGAAAGAATTTATTTGAATCCACAATAATAAAATAATAATTGCGCCGATTGAGCCATAAAATCGGTTGTAATTGGCAAAGTTTTCAACATACAGCGAAAATCCAACGGATGACAAAATGGAACCGACCGTTGCAACAGTTACCCCTGGGGAGAAAAATTTAAACCGCTCGATAGTAGCAGGTCCATACCGATAAATAAAAGCAATGGAAAAATAAATCAATAAAACCATAATGACCCATCGCATGATGAAGAAGGCACGATATGCAAAGTAGCTGACATCGAACAAATCCAAAAGCCAATCCAAAAACATGTTGCCGAAGATGATGAAGAGGAGAGAGGCAAATCCTAATAATCCGATCAGCAAAGTTAGAAAGATGGCAATCAATCGTTTATGAATTCCATATCTTTGACGAAAAGTGGAAGCATGATTTTTTTCAAAACTATTCAACATTGCGATCATCCCATTTGATGAAAAATAAATAGCCAATGGAAATCCAAAAGAGAATAATCCGACCGTTGAGCTTTGTGAAAAATCAGCAACAATTTGCGCCAACCATACGCCAGACTCTCCAGGAATCGCTCTGATAATTTCTATAGATAGGGTTTCGTAAAAATCAAAAGTGCTGGATCCTTCAGGTAATTTATTCATTACAAAATCACTCATGATATATGGCAATACATACGTAGTGATAGACAACAATAAAATGATGATCGGAAATAATGAAATAAAAAAGCTGAATGCAACTGAATTAGCACGAGTGGTCAAATCAAAATGACGGATTTCATTTCTAATAAAAGTAAGAATGTCGTAGATAGGAATTTTACCTGCACCTGGAAATGAGGTTCGCTTCATCCAATCTACGCCCCATTTTATGAAAGGAATTTCTTGGAGCGTTTCCAGTAATGTTGGTGACTTATCCTTTTTCAAAAAAAAATTAAAATTTAAGCATTTTGATTGACAGCAGTGGCGATAGCTTCCGATAAGTAGGCAGGACAAGAGACGGATTTCATGTCATTATTCTTATCAACAAAAACCAGCTTTACGGATGCACTATTGAGTAATTCTTGTTTTTCGTTAAATATTTCAATGTGGAAAGTGATTGAATCAACAGGATGTTTACGTAAATTAGTACGAATTGTCAACAAATCATCATAATGTGCAGGTCTCAGATAGCGAATGTTCATGGATGCGACGGGCATCATTATCCCATGCTCCTCTTCCATACCTCGATAGGTGAATCCGATGGAACGCAGCATTTCAGCTCTACCAATTTCATAATATTGTGGATACACACCGTAATAGGCATAGCCCATCTGATCGGTTTCGGCATATCTTACACGGACTTGTAAATCATGGGATAGCATCAAGAAAATTTAATAAGATTGAAAATCAAATATAGTATAAATAGCATACAATTTTGCAACCACTAATAAGTAGCTGAGCAAATTCGACAAAAAAAAAGCCGAATGGAATCCACTCGGCTTTTTTACAATGAAACGATTAGTTTTTCATTTTGGCGTCTCCTTGTTGGACACTTCCTTTTAGTCGGAGTAGATTTTGTTTGTATTTAGCGAGTATCAATTCTTTTTGTTTGATTTGAGCTGTTGTATATTTCCCACTTTTTTTCATAATCTCCAATTGTGCGCTTGCCTTCGCCAATTTTTCATTTCCCGCTGCAACACGCCCTCTTCCTTTGTTCACTTTAGCTATGGCCTTTGCTTTTGCGATATCTTTTTTTCTATCTTTAGCAGCCATTTTTGTGATTGGCGTTCCTTTTCTAGGCGTTAATTTCTCTAGTTTACCATTTGGAGAGGAAGCTTTTACAGGTTTTAACTTTTTAGCCTTGGTAAGTGCTTCTGAACGTTGACGTTTTTGCTTGTCGTTCAATTGCTGTTGCTTTAGTTTTTTTTCTTTTAGTGCTTTCTTTTGAGCTGGTGTTAACTCATTTCGTTGAATTTTTTCCCCTTTTTTATTTTGAGCTTTTAAAATTTTCGGTTGTTGTTTGGTAGGCTTCAATTGTGCACCTTCCTGTGCAAATGTTGTTGTAGAGATCATCAGGAAGCTCAAGAGAAAAGTAAATTTCAATATTGAGATTATATTTTTCATCGTTAAATATTTTTGTTTGGTTATTATTTCAAATCAAATTCTTTCATCAACTCGACTTCAGATTCATTGAGCGCTTTGATGTTTTGTTCGATTATATTACTGGTTTTATCCAGATCAGCACTAATGGAATCGATTTTGGCCAACTTAGCAGGGCTTTGATCGATGGTAATTTTTTCATTCAATTTGGCATTAGCGGTGTTGTTAATGTCATTATTTGCAGGTTCAGAAGTACAAGAAAAAAGTAGCATTGCAATTGCAATTGATAGAACAAATCCTAATTTTTTCATTTTCTAATATTTTTTCAATAATTAACGCTATTTATCGAAATAAAGATATACTTATTATGCGTAATAATTTTGGTCAATCAGGGTAAAATTTTTTACTTTGTATTGCTTTACGCAGTCATATGTTTTTACGGACACTTTCTGAACAATCCATATGACAATCAATCTATTAGCACAATTTGATTTAATTAAATAATTAAGGATGTTCGATAAGCTTAAAAATTTGTTTGTAGAAGACGATGGAAAAGATGAGCCATCTAAGGATAATCAAAAAGATGCTCCTAAATCGCGTGAAGAAAAATTTGTCGCACCTTCTACTTCTACTCCGAAACCAACAGCCCCAACACCTACGCCTAAGGTCCCTGATTCAACAGTAAACACACCAACAAATACTGCTGGAGCGGTTAATGATAAATTCATGAATGTGTTGATCAAAGCAATCAATGATCAGGATTTGCCGAGTTTTGATTATTTAGAATTTAAAGAATCATTGAAGTCGCTCAGTAAAATGCAGATGGATGAACAAACAAGATTTCAATCTGCATTTGCCGTCGGAAAAACAATGGGAGCTACTCCTCAAAAATTAATTGATGCAGCGAATTTCTACATCAAAGTTTTAGGAGATGAAGATGCAAAATTTCAACAAGCTTTGATGAATCGACAATCTACTCAAGTCGATGGTGGGAAACGTGAATTAGCTCAACTAGAAAAAAATATACAAGCCCGCAAAAAACAAATCGAAGATCTCAACAAACAGATCGAACTGGATTTGAAGAAAAGAGAAGAATTAAAACAACAGGTGCAAAACGCTTCTGGGAAAATGTCTAAGACTAAAAATGACTTTACAGTGACTTACAATCATTTGGTAGGTCAAATTAGAGCAGACATCGAAAAAATGAAGCGTTACCTCAAATAAATACACATCTTGTAACTAGGTGTAATAACAAATAGTATAAATGGCAGAATTTAAACCTAAATCTTTTTGGAGTAAGCCGGAGGGTAAAACTGGTGCAGTCGTACTAGGTGCATTGGTGATCGGTGGAGGAGTATTGTTGGCTACCTCTGGGCTTTCATTGTTGGCATCCATCGCAGGAGGGAGCATTATCTCCATTACTGCAACTTTGTTGGCATTAGGCGCAATCATATACATGGCACTAGATCCCAAAATGCGGACTTTGGTTAGCTACATGTATAAAAGTGCGATGCGATGGATTACTGGATTGTTTATCACCATTGATCCGATTGCAATTTTGAAAAATTACGTAGATGATTTAAAAAATAATCTGCGTAAAATGAATCAGCAGATTGGGAAGTTGCGTGGACAAATGCACAAGTTGAAAGAATTAATCCATGTCAACAACCAAAAGATTGAAGACAACTTAAACTTAGCGGGTAAAGCAAAAGAAGTCAATAAACGATCGCAAGTAGTCTTGAAGACAAGACAAGCAGGTCGTTTACGGGATTCTAATGTTAAACTAGAGACCTTATATAAGAAAATGGAGGTCATGTATCGCGTGCTCACCAAGATGTATGAAAATTCTGAAATTATGATGTTTGATATCAAAGATCAGGTAGAGTTAAAAGAGCAAGAATACATCGCTATCAAGGCATCCAACTCCGCTATGAAATCAGCGATGAATATTATCTCTGGTAATAAAGATAAACGCGCGATGTTCGATATGGCACTTGAAAAAGTAGCAGATGATGTGAGTGGGAAAATTGGCGAGATGGAAAATTTCATGGAAATGTCAGAAAATTTTATGGAATCAGTAGACTTACAAAATGGAGTGTTTGAAGAAAAAGGGTTGAAGATGTTGGAAAAGTGGGAAAAAGAAGGAGTTTCGATGATACTAGGGGAAGAAAAAGAAGAACTGGTATTGACAGGCAACGATGACAATGAAGTACTTGATCTTAATGCGCCAATTGCAACTCCAGAAAGAGCAGACAATTCTGCCAATCAATATGATTCATTTTTTGATTAACAATATAATTACAATATAAAGAACAATACAAAATGGCTAAAAGACTCACAACATTCTCAAAGTTTCTAATCACTTTACTCATTGTAGGTGCAGTTGCTTTCGCAGGATATTTTTTCTTAAATAAAACTGGTGCAGGTCAGTCACTAAAAGACGCTGCAGAAGCTGCTCAAAATGAAGCAGAGAATGTGGGCAGTTCGACTGCTACTTCTGAAGGTGGCGAAACAACTACTGCTCCAGCACCAACTTCCACCAAAAGAGACAAATCATTGAAAGGTGTTTCTGACGATGAAATCCTAAAAGTACAATTATTTACTTGGGGTGGTTATGCTCCTGGTGTTTACTTCAATGAAGGTTTTGCGGCAAACAAGCGTTCTCGTTTTTACAAAGAGTACGGATTGTTAGTAGAGTTTATTTTACAAGATGATTTCGGTGCTTCTCGTCAAATGTGGCGTACCGATCAAGTCAATTTGTTTGCAGCAACCGCTGATGCATTGTCTGGTGAAATGGAAGGATTGGTAAAATACGATCCACAAATTATTATGCAAACAGACTGGTCACGTGGTGGTGATGCCATCGTTGTTACCAGAGAAATCAAAAACGTCAACGACCTTCGAGGAAAGAAAGTAGCCTACACGCCGGGTACTCCATCGATGACTTTCTTGGTGAAAACATTAGAAGCAGCAGGGATGACCATCAAGGATATTAAGTCAGTAGAAATGCCGGATAATCCAAAAGCAGCAGCAGCATTCAAAACAGGAAACGTGGATGCAGCTTGTGTATGGAGTCCAGATGATATTTTCTGTGTAGAAGCTGTAAAAGGAGCAAGAGTCTTACAAAGTACCAAAGAAGCATCTCACCTGATTGCAGATGTTTTTGTTGGAAAGAAAGCTTACATCAATGCGAATAAAGATAAGATACATAAATTCTATGAAGGTTGGATGAAAGGGGCTGCCGAAATAAATGGTAGTAATTCTAACAAAACAAAAGCGGCGAAATTATTAGGAGAAGGAATGGGCTTGACGACCGAAGATATGTTGGGTGCAATCGATGTAACTCGCTTGACCACACACGGGGATAATCAAAACTTCTTCGGTCTAGATAAATCTTATACTGGAGTTACTGGTGAAGAATTATATCGAGACATGGGAGAAATTTTCAAGTCCTTGAACTTGGCACCTTCCAGTTTTCCTGATTGGAGACAAACACGTTATATAGGTGCGGTACAAGCTGCTAACTTGACAGGTAGACAACACGAACCAGAAGGTGGTCGTAAATTCGCAGCACCAACAAAAGCAGATGAAAAATTACCGGAATTATCCAGTAAGCCAATCTCAATTACTTTCCCATCTGGTAGTGCTACTTTAGGAAGTAATGCTAAAACTTTAATCGACAACCAATTTTCTAGTGTCGCCAAATCTTTTGGAAACACGCGTATCAGAGTAGAAGGAAACACAGATACTGATGGAAGTCGTGATTTGAATATGAGACTATCTAAGCAACGTGCAGAAGCTGTTGCAGGATATCTTCAATCTGAGTATGGCATGAATAGAAACCGTTTCATTATTGTTGGAAACGGTCCTGATAAGCCAGTTGCTGGTTGCGAACAAAATCAGAATGCTCGTTGTAAAGAGAAGAATCGCCGTACTGAGTTTCAGTTAGTCGGTGGTTGATCTTAATACAAAGACCACATTAATATTAAACAAACAGAGCACGTTGATTTTAACATATAGATCACAAAGAAAACATAGATACACATAGATTAGTACGTATGCGCTATGTGTTTAAAAAAAGAAAATTGAAAATTGAAAATTTGAAATTGGCCGCCCGCGTAATACGCGAAACAAGATCAATTTATAATTTCCAATTTTCAATTTTAAATTACCCAATATGTCACTATTCAAACTCGGAGGCCAACTAGATAAAAAACAAACATCCATTTTAGGAATCGCAGGGTTTCTATTCATTTTACTAGTTTGGTATTTGTTGACGATGGGTGCATCTCCGGTTATTCGAGAAGTTATTTTACCAAAACCAATCAGTGTATTCAAGGCATTTGGAGAAATGTTTATTGAAAACTCATTGATCAAAAATATCTGCCATTCAGTTGGTTTCAATCTAGCTGGTTATGCGATCGCATTAATTATCGCAATCCCAGTTGGTTTTATGATTGGACTATTTCCATTTTTCCGAGGTACTTTGCAAAGCCCTATAGATGCACTTCGATTTGTTCCTTTGCCAGCCGCGATCAGTATTTTCATGGGTGCATTTGGAATTGGAGCGCCATTGATTGTGAATTTTTTGGCATTTGGGATTATGATTTATTTGATTCCAGTCGTGGTCCAAAGAATTGATGAGGTCAACTCTGTTTATCTAAAAACAGTTCACACCATTGGAGCAACGGATTGGCAAACTATAAAAACCGTTTATATCCCTTCCGTACTTTCCAGGTTGTCTGATGACATCCGAATTTTAACTGCAATTTCTTGGACTTACATTACCGCTGCCGAAGTGATTGGAGCGGAAGGTGGATTGGGTGATTTAGCTTATAAAGCTGGTGCTCGATTTGGTCGTTATGATAAAGTGTATGCCATTTTGATTATCATTATCATTATTGGTGTGTTGCAAGATAAGTTATTCGGTTATATGGATAAAAAATTCTTTGCGCACAAATACCAAAACAAAAATAGATACGCAACAGAAGAAGAAGATTCTGGACTAGAAATGATTATTGATTTTGGAATGGAAGTACTCGTGTGGTCATTGTTTGCATTGTATTTATTTTTAGTAGTAAATCAATTTACTGGAACACTTCAACAAAATGGAGAACCGATATTGACTTATTTGTTTGGTAGGACAACTTGGGTGATCCACTTAATTATGTTCCTTATAATTTTCTTCAAAGGACGAAAACTGCTAGCAAAAGTAAGGGCCCCAAAAGCAATTTTACCTAAAGCTTGAGAAAAATGAAATTCTTCACTGAATTAGAATCCGACCTTCGAGAAGGAATCGATAAAATATTAAATCATCCCTTTCTGAAAAGAATAGAGGATGCTTCACTTGATAAAACACAATTGCAGTATTTCGCCAAGCAATACGATGTTTACTGCAAGCATTTCCCACGATTCCTAGCAGCATGTGCAGCTAATATTACAGACGATACCACACGTATGCCAATTGTTGAGAATCTTTGGGAAGAACATGGGGAAGGGAAATTGGAAGGCTCTCATCGGATTTTGTATGAGAAATTTATGGATGGAATGGGGATTTCTCGTGTAGCTCAAAAAGAAATTGTTGCGTTACCAACTACGACTATATGTTGTGAGAATTTACTCAATTTATGTCATGATGGACATTTCTTGGAAAGTCTAGGTGCATTAGGCCCTGGTACTGAATTTTTTACCAATGAGGAGTATGCGATTATTCTACGTGGCTTACAGAAATACGATTTTTTAAGTGAAGAGGATGTGAAATTTTGGGCCGTACATATCTCGTTGGACGAACATCATTATTCAGAAATGTTGGAAGCAATCGCACCTTGGGTTACTTCTTTGGAGAATAAATTTTTAATCAAAACAGGAGCGAAAAAAGCAATTGATTTAGAGATTTTATTTTGGGATGGGTTGGAAGATAATTTGCCGAATAAATAATTTTAAATGTAAAATTAAAAATTTAAAATAGGACGATGTTTCGTAGGAGGACGTGTTAGCGAAGACGAAATCTTCAATGTTTTTAATTTTTATTTTCAACTACAGATACTTAATGTGACGAATTACAAAACACAAAGAGCTCGTATTTTTAATACATAGATCACATTAGAAACATAGATAACAAAGTTTCTCTCATGTATTTACGAATCAAGAGCTATGTGGTTCTATTTTTTTGTGATCTATCGTTAAATCCGCAAACCCACGTCCTCACGAATGAGGTAATATTTTAAATTTTTAATTAAACAAAATGGTCAACTTTAAAGACAATCCAGAACAAGAAAACATCGTTGAGCTTCGAGGAATCGGGCAAAGTTACGATGGTGGAAAAAACTTCATCATCAAAGGATTGGATTTTATGGTGGAGGACAAACCATCACAAGGTCAATTCGTAGTGATACTGGGAATGTCGGGTTGTGGAAAGTCAACCTTGTTAAGATATATTGCAGGTTTGCAAGATCCGACAGAAGGGCAAGTGCTCGTAAAAGGGAAACCAGTTTCCAAAGACAATCGAGTCAGTATGGTTTTCCAACAATACTCTTCCTTGCCATGGATGACTGTGTTGGACAATGTGGGTTTAGCACTTCGATACAAAGGAGTTTCCAAAGAAGAACGCGATGCCAAAGCAATGGAATTGATTCAAAAAGTAGGACTGGATGGACATCAAGATAAATTTGCGCAATACCCATCTTTATCGGGTGGACAATTGCAACGTGTCGCGATTGCAAGAAGTTTGTTAGCCAATCCAGAAGTACTGTTAATGGATGAGCCTTTCGGTGCTTTAGATATCCGTACCAGAATTCAAATGCAGGATTTGTTGACAGATATTTGGAAAGAATTTGACCCCACTATTATCTTCGTCACCCACGATATTTCAGAAGCAGTTTATCTCGCTGACGATATTTATATCATGAAATCTGCGCCTTCTCTTTTTGTAGAGCACATTAAAATCGATCTTCCTATTGATCGTAATCGTGAAATCAAAAGAACACCTAGATATATTGAGTTGGTACATGAAGTAGAGGATCGGATGGTCGCTGTGGCGGATATGGGGTAGGGATAATAAGAGTAGAAAATAGAAATGTTATGAAATCATTACTCCAAGAAAGATACGAATATGTATTTGAAGAAGCACTTATAAATGAGATAGACCAAGTAGGCACTTTCAGGAAATTGGAGAAAGGAGTTTGCATGATTGATATTGGTGATAAGATTTCAATGATGCCTGTAATTTTAGAAGGAACAATTAAAATAGTAGAGGAAGATAAAGATGGC